>NZ_JADJUO010000022.1:0-91278 GCF_016717045.1 Candidatus Villigracilis proximus
CGACCCGCACGAACCGCGTAACAATTAGAGCACTGTCTCGACGAGGACCCAGTGAAATTGAAATGGCTGTGAAGATGCGGACTACACCGCAGTAGGACAAAAAGACCCCGTGGAGCTTACTGCAACTTGGCATTGTATTTGGATATGATCTATGTAGGATAGGTGGGGAGGCTTTGAAGCTGGCGCTAGCGTCGGTGGAAACCAATGGTGCGAAATACCACCCTGATCATGTTTAAGATCCATAACCCCATTCCGTAATCCGGATGGGGAACCGTGCCAGGTGGGCAGTTTGACTGGGAGCGGTCGCCTCCCAAAAAGTAACGGAGGCGCCCAAAGGTTCCCTCAGGTGGAATGGAAACCCACCATAGGTGGAAAGGCTAAAGGGAGCTTGACTGTAAGGCCGACGCGCCGAACAGAGGCGAAAGTCGGGCTTAGTGATCCCACAATACCGGTGGAAGGGTTGTGGCTTACCGGATAAAAGCTACCCCGGGGATAACAGGCTGGTGAGATCAGAGTTCACATCGACGATCTCGCTCGGCACCTCGATGTCGGCTCATCGCATCCCCAGGGCTGGACAAGGTCCCAAAGGGTCGGGCTGTTCGCCCGTTAAGCGGTACGCGAGCTGGGTTCAGACCGTCGTGAGACAGGTCGGTCTCTATCCACTGTGGGCGTAAGGGATTTGAAGGGAGCTGCTCCTAGTACGAGAGGACCGGGTGGACAGACCTCTAGTGTGCCAGTTGTTCCGCCAGAACATATCGCTGGGTAGCCATGTCTGGCAAAGATAACCGCTGAAAGCATCTAAGTGGGAAACTTGCCCAAGATTAGATCCTGTGACCCGTAAGGGTGTAAGACCCCAGGTAGACTACCTGGTTAATGGGCATATGTGTAAGCGCAGTAATGTGTTAAACTAAAGCTGTACCTAATGGTCGAGGGCTTCCTTCTTGTGATACGGAGAATTTGGTACTTTTCTTGAGAAAACATCAACTTGCTGTTCAGACCAACATTGTGAAAATGTCCCTTGGTGATTTGAGCGACGTGGGTACACCCGGTCCCATACCGAACCCGGCAGTTAAGCATGTCAGCGCTGATGGTACTTGGAGGGCGACCTCCCGGGAGAGTAGGTCATTGCCAAGGGGCTTTTCTTTTACACATAACACGCGCGGGATTTTTCTATCCGCGCGTGTATGTGTTTGTATGTATCATCATTTGCTTATGCAATTTTGGTGTTGATCATATAATGAATCTAATTAGCTTGTGGTCTTATTTATAAAGTCCCCGGCCGATTAAGTGTAGCGGCCGTTTTTTTTGACTATTTTATGTGGAAAGTAGGTGATTTCGTTGGCTTCAGTAAATTTACGTAACGGCGAGTCTCAAGACTCTTTGCTCAAGCGCTTTCGCAAGAAAATAGTAAAGAGCGGTATTTTAAGCACCATTCGTAACAAACGCTGGTTCGTCTCCAAGAGTGAGACGCGTAGAATGGAAAAGAAGAAGGCTATTCGTCGCATTAATTACGACGCGCTTTCAAAGATAACGAATAGATCGAGAGGCGTGTATGACAAAAGAAGAAGGCAAAATTAAAGTGGATGGTCTCGTGATCGAAGCCCTGCCTGGAACTCAGTTCCGTGTGCGGCTTGATAATGGACATGAAGTGCTGGCTTATCTTTCGGGTAAGATGCGCAAGCATTATATTCGTATTTTGCTGGGCGATCATGTTTCCATGGAGATGTCTCCATACGATTTATCTCGTGCCCGTATTACTTTTCGTCAGCGAAAGAATGCGCCAGTTTCGGTTAGCAGCTAGATTTTGTAATTTGTATGTTGGAAGGTCCTCTGTGAAAATGGAGGGCCTTTTTTGTTTTAGTGAATTAGCGGCTGGGATGTTTGGGATGCAGAACCAGTTTTGGGTGAGTTTGATGCGGTCTGGTTGGGGTGGGTAAGTTATTCAATTGGAAAATCCATGTGGGTGAGGCAATTCCTAGGTGGAAAATTTGATAGAAAAATCTTTTCATCCATGCGTGTATCGTGTATAATGCCGATTGCAGTTTCAGCATGGGCTTTTTTGCCCTTTCTATAAAGCGAGGAGTGTGAAGCGCATTTTTTGATCGTATGGTCAGTGAGTTCGTTTCTGGTCTTATTTATAAAGTCCTCGGCCGATTCTGCGTAATGGTCGATTTTTTTTGTCTATTTTTTACGTGGAAAGTAGGTGATTTGATTGGGTTCAGTACATTTACGTAATGGCGAGTCTCAGGATTCTTTGCTCAAGCGTTTTCGGAAGAAGGTTGTTAAAGAGCGGGGTGTTGAGTACGATTCGCAATAAACGCTGGTTCGTCTCAAAGAGTGAGACGCGCCGGATGGAGAAGAAGAAGGCGATTCGACGTATGAAACGAAAATCTTTCAAGGATGTAGAATAGATCAAGAGGCGTGTATGACAAAAGAAGAAGGCAAAATTAAAGTTGATGGTGTTGTGATCGAGGCACTGCCCGGGACTCAGTTTCGGGTGAAGCTTGATAATGGACATGAGGTGCTTGCATATCTTTCTGGTAAGATGCGAAAGCATTATATTCGTATTTTGTTGGGGGATCGTGTAGCTATGGAAATGTCGCCTTATGATCTGACTCGTGCCCGTATCACTTTCCGCCAGCGTAAGAATGCCTCTGCTCCTGTTGAAAGCTAGCTTTGTGATTTGAATTTATAAAAAATCCTCCGTTTTCACGGAGGATTTTTTTACTTAAGGCAGGTTTCTGAACGAGTTCAGGACCTTCATGTAGTTTGCCCGTTCGAAAGCTGCGGGTTCTTTTACTGATTTTTGACTCATGCTTCCCTGCATTTGGTTGATCGAGACATATTCCCGTTCTTTCATCCATGTTTCCAATTCGTTTAATATGGATGGGATGACCTGGTTGCCGTTATGCAGGAGATTTGAGGCCATCATGGCAACTTTTGCGCCTGCCATCATGGATTTGAGTACGTCGTTTGCCGTGTGGACGCCGCTTGTGAGGGCAAAATCGGTGTTGAGTTTTCCGTGCAGGATTGATATCCAACGCAGAGGAAGGCGCAGTTCGGCGGAGGTACTTAAATCAAGGCTGTGGACGATTTCCAGTTCATTAAGGTCGAAATCTGGCTGGTAGAAGCGATTGAAGAGGACGAGTCCATTTGCTCCGGCTTCGACGATTTTGCGCGCAAAGTTGGGCAAGGCGGTAATATAGGGACTCAATTTGACTGCGAGTGGAATGGATATCGCAGATTTTACCTGTGCCACCAATTCAACTTGTGCGTTTTCCAATTCCTGGGCAGTGAGGTCGGGATCAGTTGGGATGTAGTACAGATTCAGTTCCAACGCATCTGCTCCGGCTTCCTGTATCTGTCTTGCGTAATTCGTCCAGCCGCCTTTGGATACACCGTTTAAACTTCCAATGACGGGGATGTTTTAAGGCTTTCTTTAATCCGGCTACTTGATTTAAGTATTTTTCAGGACCAACCGCGTACATACCGCCATCAGGCAAATAGGTCATTGCTTCGGCAAATGAGTCGGTTCCGCGGGTGAGATAGTGGTCCAGTTCGAGGCTTTCGTGGATGATCTGTTCCTCAAAGAGGGAATACATTACGATTGCTGCAATGCCGGCTTCTTCCAATTTACGTGCCTTGTCTATATCCTTGGAGAGGGGAGAAGCCGAAGCAACGAGTGGATTTTTTAATTGTAGACCAAGATAGGTTGTGGTAAGGTCGATCATGATTTTTTCTCCTCGGTTTCGCTGCCGTTTTCATAATGCATCGAAGCCATCTGCTGGTACAACGTCCAGCGGGATTTTGCATCGTGCTGCGCTTCCTTCATTAACATTTCGGCACGCTCTTCGTCCATTTGGATGAGCATCTTGTAACGGGTTTCGTTATAAGCATATTGTGAGATCGGAATACTTGGTTCCTTGGATTCGATCACGAGCGGATTGTGTCCCTGCTCGGCCAGGCGTGGGTCGTAACGATACATGGGCCAGTGACCCGATTGCACCGCTAATTTTGTCTGATCCAGACTTCTTGCCATATCGTAGCCGTGTGCAATGCACGGGCTGTACGCGATGACGAGAGATGGACCGTCATAGGTTTCGGCTTCGAGCAATGCCTTGAGTGTTTGCTGGTAGTTCGCGCCCATGGCAACACGGGCAACATAGACATATCCATAGGACATGGCGATCAGCCCGAGGTCTTTCTTGGGCAATCCCTTGCCGCCCATAGCGAACTTGGCAACTGCCGCGCGTGGCGTAGACTTGCTGGCCTGCCCGCCGGTGTTTGAATAGACTTCAGTATCCAGTACGAGGATGTTGACGTTGCGTCCGCTGGCGAGCACGTGATCGAGACCACCGTAGCCAATGTCATAGGCCCAACCATCGCCGCCGATGATCCAGACCGATTTCTTGACCAGATTATCCGCCAGGCTGATGAGGTCTTTTGCACGGCTATCACTGGACTTGCTCAGTTTATTCTTCAATTCAACAACACGTTCACGTTGAGCGCCAATGCCCGCTTCATCTTCTTGATTGGCATTCAAAATGGCTTCGACCAACTCGGTACTTACCGTTGATTCAAAGGACTTGAGCAATTCACGCGCATATTCAATTTGCTTGTCAATAGTCAGGCGCATACCCAAACCGAACTCGGCATTATCTTCAAACAGCGAATTCGACCAGGCCGGGCCGCGTCCATCGGCGTTCTTGGCCCACGGAGTAGTGGGGAGGTTGCCGCCGTAAATGGATGAACAACCCGTGGCATTTGCGATCACGGCGCGGTCGCCGAACAATTGTGAGACCAGTTTCACATACGGAGTTTCACCGCAGCCCGCGCAAGCGCCGCTGAACTCAAACAACGGGCGCAGCAACTGCGAGTTCTTAATCGTGGACGGATTGAATAACTTCCTGTCCATATCTGGAATGTTCATAAAGAAATCCCAGTTTTTTACTTCAGCTTCGCGCAAAGGAGGCTGCGCTTCCATGTTGATCGCCTTGCGTCCCACGGCGCGCTTGTCCTTCACAGGGCAAACTTCCACGCACAAAGTACAACCTGTGCAATCTTCGGGCGCAACCTGCAAAGTGTACGCAAACCCGGTCGAAAATTCCTTGAACTTCGACGCAGTATGCTTGAAGGCCTCGGGTGCCTCTGCCAGTAATTTTTCGTCATACACTTTATGGCGAATTACCGCGTGCGGACAAACCATCACGCACTTACCGCATTGGATGCACAGATCCGCTTCCCAAACAGGAATTTCGAGCGCAAGATTGCGCTTTTCCCATTGCGTTGTGCCGGTGGGGAAGGTTCCATCAATTGGGAATGCGGAGACCGGAATGTTATCGCCGTCTGAGTCGATGATCTGACCGAGCACATCGCGAACGAACTCAGGCGCTTCAATCGGGACCGGGAGCCTGCGCGTCGTCTTTGAGCTGATCTTCGCTGGAACTTTGACCTCATGAAGATTCGCGACAGTTGCATCCACTGCCTCAAAGTTCTGCTTCACAACCGCCTCACCGCGTTTGCCGTAGCTTTTTTCAATGGCATGTTTGATCTCGGCGATTGCCGCATCACGCGGAAGAATACCGCTGATGGCGAAGAAGGCCGTCTGCATGATGGTATTCATGCGTCCGCCCATGCCGGTCTTTTCCGCGACGTCGTACCCGTTAATGGCGTAGAACTTGAGTTTCTTTTCGATGATATCTTTTTGAACTTCCTGCGGTAATTCATCCCAGATTTCGTCCGGGCCAAACATGCTGTTGAGCAGGAAGATCGCGCCTTCCTTGGCGTATTTGAGCATATCCACGCGTTCGAGGAACGCATACTGGTGACAGGCCACAAAATTAGCCTGATTCGCTTCAATGAGATAAGGTGCGCGAATGGCTTGCGGGCCAAAGCGCAAATGTGAAACGGTGACCGTGCCCGACTTCTTCGAGTCGTAATAGAAGTAGCCCTGCGCGTAATTGCTGGTTTCTTCACCGATGATCTTGATCGAGTTTTTGTTCGCGCCCACGGTCCCATCGGAGCCGAGGCCGAAGAACACACAACTGACCATGCCTTCTGATTCAAGCGAGAAACTTGAGTCTACTTCAAGGCTGGTGTGAGAGACATCGTCATTAATACCGAGGGTGAAATGATTCTTGGGTTCAGGTTTGGATAATTCGTCAAACACAGCCCGTGTCATGGCAGGAGTGAATTCCTTGGAGGAAAGGCCGTAACGTCCGCCGATGACTTTGATATCGGAGCGTTTGCCTTCCATGAGCGCATTCACAATATCCAAATACATCGGTTCGCCGTTGGAGCCGGGCTCCTTGGTGCGATCCAATACTGCAATGGATTTCACACTCTTGGGCAGACCCTTGAGGAAATGTTCAATGGAAAACGGACGATACAGACGCACACGTAATACGCCAACTTTTTCGCCCTTCTTTGCAAGATAGGCAACGGTTTCTTCCACAACTTCGCCGCCGGAGCCCATGATGATAATGACGCGTTCAGCATCGGGATGTCCGCTGTAATCGAAGAGGTTGTAATGGCGGCCAGTGACCTGGGCGAATTTGTCCATCATCTCTTGCACGATGGCGGGAGTGGCGGTGTAGTAATTGTTGGAGGCTTCGCGCATTTGGAAGTACACATCGGGGTTCTGCGCGGTGCCGCGTAGGACGGGATGTTCAGGCGTGAGTCCTCTTGCTCGATGGGCACGCACCAGGTCATCGTCCAGCATGAGGCGGAGTTCTTCATCCGTCAATTGGAAGATCTTGGTCACTTCGTGCGAGGTTCTAAATCCATCAAAGAAGTGCATAAAGGGGACGCGTGATTTGAGCGTGGCTGCCTGTGAAATGGCGGCAAAATCCTGCGCTTCTTGAACAGAACCTGAGGAGAGCAGCGCCCAGCCGGTTTGGCGGACGGCCATCACATCTTGATGATCGCCGTAAATGGAGAGGGCGTGAGAGGCAATGGCGCGCGCGGCTACGTGGAAGACGGTGCTGGTCAGTTCGCCCGCGATCTTGTACATGTTCGGGATCATTAATAATAAGCCCTGAGATGCGGTGAAGGTGGTCGTGAGCGCGCCGGTTTGTAGTGCGCCGTGTACGGCTCCCGCCGCGCCGCCTTCGGATTGCATTTCAATCACTAGCGGCACGGTTCCCCAAAGATTTTTGCGTCCTTTGGAAGACCATTCGTCTGAAAATTCGCCCATTCCGGAGGATGGGGTGATCGGGTAAATGGCGATCACTTCACTGAGACGGTGCGCAACGCTTGCGGTTGCTTCATTTCCGTCGGTCATGATGATAGGTTGTTTCATTACTTGCTCCTTTGAAAGCAGGTTTACACCTGGGATTATCTTCAACATACAAGTTTATCCCTCCCTGAGGACATTGGTTAGTTATGAATGACCCGAATCTACCTGAGAGTTGTCATATTTTGGATAAGAATTGTAGAATTAAATAGACAGACGGCAATTTTTTTGCCGTCTGTCTATTTAATTCTGTTATTTAATTATTGAACGGGCGGAATTTCATCCAGTGCAAAATAAATGTTCAGGCTTCGTTTGCGCGCAACCTCAACCATTAAATCTGCGCCTTGTGACGCGCCGCCCACCCTGAGAACTGCATCACATTTTTCCAAAAGTCTCTCTGCAATCGGATGAAAAATTTCATTGAATGGTTCGTCTCCAATTTGCTTTGAGCCAGCCAGGGCCACCAATGGAAGCGCGAACCATTCACCTAATAAGGGAATATGCCCCAGGCGAAAAATAGGCAGTGCAAAGGTTTCCATCAAGTGGACATTCTCTGCGATCTTTTTAGGATCATCATTTGTGCCGGAGCGATAGGGGCCTGCAATGAGAATAAGCATATTATTTTGTTTGTAGATGTGACTTCGCCAATAACAACGCCGCCAGCGACTTGGCGTCGGGCATCCCGCCTCTTTCGACCATTTGAATTGCCTCTGCGTAGGAAAGTTTTTCCACGCTGAGAAATTCATCCGCATCTGCTTCAAGCGGATCGTGTCTTAATTCTTGCGCGAGAAAGACATGCATGAATTCTGTTGAATATCCGGGTGCGAGATAAAAATCACCGATCTTCTCGATCTTGTCTGCAGCGAAACCTGTTTCCTCGCGGATCTCGCGCGCGGCGCACACTGCCGGATCTTCGCCGTGTTCCAGGGTGCCCGCGGGCAGCTCAAGCAAGTCCATGCCTGCCGCGTGACGGTATTGACGCACAAATAGCAGATTGCCATCTTTATCGATTGGAACAATGATGACAGAACCGCCATGTTCGATAATGTCAAATTTGGTTTCACGTCCATCGGGTGTTTTTAGTGTGTCGCGCCGGATTAAAAGGCACGGCCTTTTAGCAGAGTCTCTGGTGAAGTAATTCAAACGGCATCGGAAGTTCCTTGTAAAAAGATAATAAAAAAAGCCCAAGCATTTGCTTGGGCTTTTTGATTTCAAATTAGGGTATTTTCAATGCTTGCCCGGCAGTTAATGACGCTGAAATTGAAATGCTATTTGCAGAGGCAATCGAAGCAGGATCAACATCACCAAATTTACAGGCAATGCTGTAAATGGTTTCATCACTTAAGACCACTGTGTAGGTGGCCGGGTGAGAAGCCAGCATCCGCGCGCCAGGGAATGCACCGCTTTGTGGAATGGTTAGAGTTAAGCCTGGGTAATACAGATCAGGACTGGTCAGCCCACTTGCGCTGAGCAAGGCATCAGGGTCAACATTGAAACGGCGCGCAATACAGTAGGGAAACTCGCCATTTTGTAATGTGTATGATGCAGGGCGTACACCGGCAGGTACTGGGGTTGTCGTTGGTCCACTGGGAACGACAGGTGTTAAACCAGCTGCCGCAGGAGTTGTGGGTACAGCGTTGGTAGGTGTGCCGGGCACTGGCGTTGAAACGCCCGGTGTGGAAGTTACTCCGGCTTGTGGCGTAATGACCGTTCCAACCGTGGTGATTGCCTGTGGGGTGCCAGCTGTACCGCCTGCTACAGATGTTTGCGCTGCGGCAGTCTGTTTTGCAAATTCCTCGATCATTGCCATCGGATTTTCAACAGATGGGAAGGGCGAAACGAACAGTCCGGTGGGGAGCAAGGTTGGCGTTGCTACAGGTGCTGCAGATAGTGATTGCGTGCAGGCAGAGATCAACATAGTGGACACTATAAAAATGAAGACTACCAGCAAGCCGCGTTGTTTATTACTCATAGTTTCTCCTCTTTCGATATATTCAACAAACGATGGTAGCACATGACCTTTAAAGCGTCAAGCAACTGGGAAATTCCAAATCAGATTATGATAATTAATCTTGGATTATGTGCAAGCTGCAATACCCGGCGCTCCCAAAGAGCAAAAGTCACAACGCGAATTCGGCAAATGAAGCGAATATTGCGAAAAAAGTTGCGGCCTTCGTTTCATTTAATCTTTTTAAGGAAAAATATTCATTATGTTTCTGCAACTATAGAGCGGCGCACCTTTCATTTTTGTTAGGTATAATATTTTAATTCCAGCCCTTTGCACGAGCTTATGAAATTATAGTTAATGGGATATTGATATTCTGCGCTAAAAAGGAACCATATATGAAAAGATCTCTTCCGTTAATGTTGCTAATTGTAACCATACTGTTGCAGGCCTGTAGCGCATCCACACCGCCGCCTGAAATCGTTGTGACGGGATCAACTGCTATTGCAAGTGAAGCTGTCATGATAACTCCAGAGACTGTACCTTCAGCAGTACCAACCCTCCCGCAAGCTATACAGATCGAGCATGTTGCAATTCCCACTGAAGGTACTACAGACCGTGCAACCGCTCATGATAATGAAAATTCATTATCCTTTGAAACAAAAAAAGTAAAGACTGGTGACTTTTTGCGAAAGAATCGTTTTGAACGCCCCTTCACGGCGGTTGACATGGTCTACCTGCCTGATGTTGACATTGCAGATTTTTCGATCACCAGTGATGACACTTTTTTCTACATCAAGATTTCTTTAATCGGGCTTGATCCTGAAACGCAATCCCTTACAGGTTCCTATGGTGTGGAAATCGATCGAAACGCTGATGGCAGAGCAGAGATTTTACTTGCAACACGCCCCCCATATAATACAGATTTTAACGCGGATAGTGTTGCGGTTTATTTTGATGTGAATAGCGATATGGGCGGCAGCAGTATCAACCGCCCTGATGATTATGACAGTGATGGATTTGAAACGATTATTTATGACTTGAGTAAGGGAGTCTACCCTGAAGGCGACCCCGACCTTGCATGGGCGCGCCTGAGTACCTATGGAAATTTACCCGCCATAGAAATCGCCTTTAAGAAATGGATGTTTGATGGTGGAAAAGAGACATTCATGTGGAGTGTCGTTTCCAGTGACGCAGTACTTGATCCCGGCCTTTTTTATTTTCACGATCATTTTACAGCCGAAGAGGCGGGCGCCGCCAATACGGATGACCCTACTTATCCGCTTAAAGACCTGGCTGGAATAGATAACACCTGCCGTGTGCCGTTGGGTTTTCAGGTAATTGGAAATGAGCCGCTGGGCTGTTACGTTAAGGGCGGGGAAGTAGAGGAGTTTGATGAGCCTTCTGCGGAAGGAGCCGAATCCACCTGCTCCCAGTTTAGCGAGCTTTGCAAACGGACAGAAAATAGTTCGGTGCTTTTTAGCGTGCAATAATAAGTTTGTGGCAGGGAAATAAAATAAGACCCGCCGTGACAGATTTCTGTCCCGGCGGGTTTCGCTTTTTCTGTATTTGGTACTATTTTTCGCAAAAAATAGTATTGAGTAATTTTTGCATCTCAGGCGTTGTATCAGAATTCCCAAATTCAGTGGTAAGTTTTTTACAGACCTGATATTTTTGGAAAGGGTCTTTTTTTATATCTTTGGCGATCTTTACCACTTCATCAAATTGATTGAGCCGCGTATATGCCTTTAGAAAGATCAGCCATTCAGATTTATCCGCGGGGCGCAATCCTTGATTCCAGGCTTCATTTCCGAGTGTGGCGGCGTGATCCCAATCTCCGCGCTGACTGGCCAGCGATGCAGTTTGAAAATAATAGCACCAGCCGTGTTCCGGTTCCGCCCCAAAAATGGACAATGGGGGAGTATGTGCTTCGGCGTTTACATTGATCAGATCAATATCTGAATAATTTGCAGCAGATGTAATGTCAGTCTCTTCATAGGCTGAAATGATCGGATTTTTTCCATCCATGAAATGCACACAGGAGAATTGTGTGGGCTGGCTAAGTACCAGAAGTTTATCGAGATTAGGCTGTGTGAGAATGCCGCGCCTTTCAATGGGTTTTATCTCCCCGCCTTGCATGATGTCTAAAAGATTGTTTTCATTTAAGACAATCGCATAGATCAATGGTTTTATGATTTGATGATCTGTGGATGCAGGATTGTAAATAAGATTTGCAGGTCCCCAAACGAAATAATCCTCTTCAATGGCTGTGATTGGATAATTGGCTGCCAGCGTGGTTTCGGGTTGGAATTCAGGCGCACGCCAACTGACTTGCCACCAGAAATCGCGAAAGGAAGCCGTCTGCTCTGCGGCGCGCGCGCCATTATGGAAATGGGTAAGAGTTGCAATGGTGACCAGAAAAGCCAGTGCGCTATGGCGTATCTTTTTATTGGATATTGAATAAAGCAAACCAACCATCAGCATTGCCGAACCCAGCGATGCAGCGAGTGCATAACGGGAATAGACCTCAAAGATCAGGCGTCGATTTACAAAAATAACAGGAAAAAGACTCAGGATAACAGAAGCAAGCCCGGCGGCGATGGAAGCGGTCTGCCATCCATTTTCTTCGGTCTCGGCTTCTTTGTCGCTTTCCAGATATTTTGATCCTGAAACAATCAAAGCGATGATGAGTGCGGCGATCCCAAAACTTAAAAGATGATCTCGGACCCGCAGGCCAGTGTTAAATAAATAAAGTGGAACTCCCCATGCGAGAAAGGCCGCCTTGATTGTGTCTTGAAAAAGAGCCAGCGCCAGCCAAAAGCCGTTGAGCAGCGGATTTGCTGAAATGGTTTGCAGTTGCGCGCCGATGTCTGTGGCTTTGCGTTCACTTTCAAATAAAATGATACGCCAGAAAAAGAATCCGGCTGGAATGATCGCGCTCGGCAGCCATTGTTTGAACGATATAAACGATGTTTGTGTAAAAGATTTTTTAATATCCTTATTAAGCAGGTAGATAGAGATGATCCGGAATAATTCAAATCCAAAAAAATATTCAACCAGCCCAAGATAAAAAATGCCGGTCACGATTGCAGACAGAAGCAATATATATTTTTTCCATCCCGAAATCAAAATTGCTTTTATGGTGAGCGCAATGGATAGTATCGCGAGAAAAAGACTAAAGAGTTGTGATTGATAATCGATTGGATTGGTCTGTGAAAGAAAGCCCGGGTAGATTACAAAAAGGATCGCGATCCAGGTATTCGCACTTTTATTTTTCGGCCAGATCATTTGAAAGAGCCAATACGCGCAGACGCCGCTTAGAAAACGAAAAAAATATCCGCTTAAATGATAGAGAAGAATATTGTCGCCAAAAAGAAAATATGCAGGCCCCATGACAAATGCCCGCATGGGTCTATCGCTGCTGAATACAAGTGAAAAAATATCTGCGCCCCGGCTTTTCCCGCAAAGATCAAATACCAATCATCGTTTATCAATCCGATTTTTTGAATAAATGGAAGATAGACCAAAGCCGAGATAACCAGCAATAATAAAAATGGAATCCAATTTGATAATTTTTTTCTCAACCAAGCCTCCGTGAATTGGTTTTATTATAAATTACTCAACCATGTACTTAATGTTTTGAATCGGCGTGCGGATGACGAGATCGCAGCCCGGCCAGACGGCGTCCACGCCCGCATCTTTCGCCCTGACAATTGATTCGCGTATTTCGGCATCATCTCCCCGAAAGAGAGTCTCTACCGGGTCAAGATTGCCAAACAGCAATGTATCCCTGAGAGCCAGCCGCGCCGCCGCCAGATCAACTGTCTGGTCGAGTGAGATCGCACCCGCTCCAGTTTGCGCCAGCAGATTAAGTGAACCCGTCACATTTCCACAGACCGATAAAACATTCGGCTCGGGAAGTTTTTCAATTAATAACTTTTCAGCCGGCAAAACAAACTGCTCATATTTGCCCGGACCAATAAAAGCGGGTGAACCGCCCATATCATGAATGGTAATAAAATCCGCGCCTGCTTCTCGATAGGCAGTGCCAACATCCGCAAGGAAAGAGGAAAGAAGAACGAGCGCGTCAGTAACAGCCTGCGGTTCCTTCTTCATTTCGATGAACATATTTTTTACATCCACGACCAGCAGCAACAATGTATACGGCCCGGGGATCATGCCTCCGATGACCGCATCATTCCCAATATCTTTCTTTAATAACTTAATGGCTTCGCAAACTTTCTCTATCCGCCCCAGACTTCGGATATCTTCAAGTTGAGAAGACTTCCGAAGTCTTTCAACCAATTCTTTTGCAGACCCAAACAATCCCGCGTGCTTCACCTGCGGAAATTCAAAATCCCGATCCTCGCGGAAGTTAAGCTCCGCGCCCAACGCCTCGGCTTCCACATACAGATCCAAAGGCAAAACCGCCGAAGGGAATCCGCTTAACTTAAACGTGCTCGCCGCCGCTTTTGCCAGCTTCTGCGCATTACGATGAACCTCATGAAAGATCAATCCTTCACTCTGCAACCCCTCAGCAGTGACATGGATCAACCCGCTGAAAGCCGGCTGTGAATCTATTTTTTTGCCCGATAACAAATCCAATATTTTTTCACGCATATGTTTCACCTTTAAAATAATAACGGATTACCCCTTCGAGTCACAAAACCCGTAATTGATAATCCGTCATAATACTGATTACTGATAACTATTCACTATTTTCTGTTCACTGCTCTTACTTCACAGCCTTCGCAATTGCCGCAATATGCTCGGGAGTATTTCCACAGCAACCGCCTACAACCTTCGCGCCCAGCTCAACATATTTCTTTGCATAGGTCGCCATATCTTCAGGACCCATATCATACACGCCCTGCTCGGTTTCAATATCCATGTGAGGTACACCCGCATTCGGTTTGACCCACAAAGGGAAATTCGGAATGGTCGCAACATATTCTTTCACAACGGCTTCCATGTTTTCAAGTGTCGTGCCGCAATTCGCGCCGATCAGAGTCGCGCCCATTTCACTGTAACGCTTAATTACATCCTTGGGTTTCACGCCCATCATCGAGCGTGTGCCGCGGTCATAACTAAAGGAGACAACGATCGGCAGATCAGTCGCCGAGCGTGCGCCTTCAAATGCGGCGGTGGTCTCTTCAAAAGAGAACATCGTTTCGATCAGAAGAAAATCCACGCCGCCATCGGCCAGAGCTTTGGCTTGTTCGGCAAAGGTCGCCTTCACATCTTCCGCTTCCACCGGACCATACGGCTTGACCAAAGCGCCGATAGGCCCCATCGAACCAGCCACCAGTCCATTGTTCAGTGAAGCGGCCTTGCGTGCAATTTCCGCAGCGCGGATATTTACTTCCGGTGTCCGATCCTGATATTTTGAATCCTTCATTCTCATGCGTGTCCCGCCGAAAGTGCAGGTCAAAATAATATCTGACCCGGCGTTGGTGAATGAACTCGCAAGTTTCAAAAGTGTATCAGGATCATCAATGATCAAATCCTCCGGCGGCTTGCCGGGCTTCAGCCCCATCTTTTGCAAATTTGATCCCGTTGCTCCATCCGCAACAAGAATTTCCCCTGAATTCAATCTTTCCAAAAATTTATTCATCCTGCTCTCCTTTTTTTACCACGAAGGAGACAAAGGGTCACAAAGGTTTTTAAAATCTTTTCCTTCGTGTCTCTTCGTGCCCTTCGTGGTTAAGTTATTTAACCTTGAAATTCTTCGCCATCGGGTCTGCCACACGATTGGGATCAAATGCGCAATGTGGGGGAAAGGCTCACTCATGTGCGGGAAACTCGTTGCAAGCATAAACTGATTTTGGAATTCAGGATCAGTTGGCAATTCAAATCTTTCAACCTTGCGAGTCACTTCTTCAATTTCTCTGCGCTTCTCAACATTCAACAACGCGATTCGCGCACCGTCACCCGCCGCATTTCCAACCGCATATACATTGTCCAAAACACAATCAGGGATCAGCCCGATCAGCATGGCTTTTTCTTTATCAATATAACTGCCGAAGCCGCCGGCGAGAATGATTTTATCAGGAGTTTCCAAACCAGAGCGCTTCAACAAAGTCCGCGCTGCGGTGAAGAGCGCCGCCTTCGCCAATTGAATCTGTCGTACATCCTGCTGAGTCATTGGGATGTCGCGCCCGATGGAAGTTTCCTCGGCCCAGGCAATTACATACTCCCAGCCGCTCTCTCCCTTTCGAATACGATTCCCCTTCGGGGACGATGTCGACTCAAGCCCTTGCTTGAACTTGCCCCGAGAGTCAACGATCCCCGCTCTGAATAATTCTGCCACTCCGTCGATGATGGCCGAGCCGCAGATCCCTTTGACCTTCCCAATAAACTCGGCATGGTCTGTGTTCCAGCCGTCTACACCGATGACTTTATATCTTGGCTCAAGAGTCTTATCGTCAATTTCAATGCGTTCCATCGCACCGGGCGCGGCCCGCATTCCATATTCCACGTGCGCGCCTTCAAGCGCCGGCCCCGTAGGCGTGGACGTACACACCAGTCGTTTGCGATTTCCCAGAACAAGCTCGGCGTTTGTGCCCACATCGATCAACAGCCAGTTCTCATCCTGTTTGTGTGGTTCTTCGGCAACGATCACCGCGCTGGTATCCGCACCGACAAATGAAGCGATGGTTGGCAGCACATGGATATTGCCCGAGGGATTAATGTGCAGTCCCAATTCACGCGCCTTCACATCCACCGACTTGTGAATCGCGGGTACGAAGGGAGCGAGTCCCAGATCTTTGGGATGTAAATTCAAGAGGATGTGGTGCATGGTGGAATTTCCAACCAGAACCATTTCCAAAATTTCACTGGTCTTGATGTTTGCCGTCTTTGCGGCTTGTTTCAATAATTTATTCAGCGTGGAGATAATGGCTTTGTGTAATTTCTCAAGCCCGTCAGGATATTCAATTGTGTATTGAATACGAGACATCACATCTTCGCCATACACAATTTGCGGATTCATTTCTGATTCTGCGGCGAGCATTTCACCGGTGCGCAGGTTGCATAAATAGAGCGCGACGGTTGTCGAGCCAATATCCACAGCTGCGCCGTAACTGTCTTCCACATATCCGGCTTGCACTTCGATCACTTCGCGATCCTGCCAGACGGAAACAGTCACATTCCATTTTGCTTCACGCAGGGTGGAGGATAAAGTCCGCAGGCATTGATAGTCAATATTAAACTCATGCCAGCGCGGAAGTTTTTCCTCGGTGCCGCGTACTAATGCCATGGAAGTTTCCAGTCCTTTGGCGAGTCTTTCCCAATCTGCGATCGGCCTCTCCAACGTGGGCGGACTCATCGAGACCAGATATTTCCGCACCGACGGTTTGATCTCGATCTCGCGATTGCTGGCACTCTTGCGCACGATCTGTTTGTTGCCGCGGCTTTCTTCGGGAACATTGATCAGCACATCGCCCTGTATTTTGCATTGACAGGAAAGCCGCACCTGGCCCACTTCCCAGCCTTTATCTTTTAATAACTTGGGCCTGCGTGCAAAATATGCGGCTTCTTCGGTAGTGACAGGCGAAACATTTTCACGCTTTGAATCAATGTTGTATTTTTCAAAGCGGCCTTCTTCGATCAAGACCATACACTTGCCGCAGGTGGCATTCTCAGCGCAAATGGATTCGATCTCCACGCCGAGATCACGCGCTGCGGAACGAATGGACTGGCCTTCTTCCACTTGTCCGCGGGAGCCGGAGGGTTGCAGGATGATGTTATGTTTTTGAGTCATGTAATTTTATGGGTCTCTATAAGTGATGATTGACGATGGACGATGGACCGTAGACCATAAACCCATCGTCCATGGTCTGTGGTCTACGGTCTGTTCGGGCGGGGAATCTCTATTTTGGCAAACTCAGTTTCCAGTTCAGAAAGAAGCGCTTCTGCAACTTCCTCGGGAGTGCCTTCGCGTTCGACCCACGGTCCGCGTTTGTATTGTGCGCTGTAATCCTCTGTGGAGGTTGAGCCGGTTGCCATCGCGTAGGCGTCTATCGCGTTTTGAATTTTTTGCGAAAGTTGTTTTTTGACGGTGCGCCCATCGCCTTCAACAATGAAGGAGGAGGGGATATGTTTCCAGTAAAAGATGCGGTATCTAGCCATGTGTTTACCTCGTGAAATTATATATAATCTTAGTTCGTGATTTTACGTGAGGTTGGGGATGTGGTCAATGTAAAAATTGACCCCGCAATTTGCGGGGTCATGATGATTAGATGAGCGATCTTTCCCATAACAAAAGTGCGATTGCAAACAAAATAAAAAATAGGATCAGGGCGATGCCTGTTTTTGTCCAGTGGAATTGTTTGGTGTAGGTGCGGTCGGGATAGGCGCCGAAGCCGCGTGATTCAATGGCGAGCGCGGTGTTCTCGGCTTTGCGCAGCCCGTACGACGGGCAGAAAGCGCAAGGCCATGAATACGGTGAAGGCGTAACGATAGGGCATACCGATGCTAACCAGCCCGACCATCAGGTCGCGGATGTCAGTTGTCCAAATTAAGATAAAGGAAGCCAGCACCATGATCGTGATGCGCAGAAAATATTGCAGGCCTTTATCAAATCCCTGCTGACCAAGAGAGAAGCCGGCGATATTTATATAACTCGTGGATGGTGTTGAAAAAAGATGCACAAAGAATAAGAGTGTGCCCATGATGAGAATAATGGGCATGGCCTGCCAGACAGACTTGAATGGAATTCTGGCGAGGAAGATCATGATAAAAAATAATACTCCCAGCATGATGAGCCGCGCCGAATTATCGGTCAGTTGAAACGTGACCAGAATGACAAGCACGACCCACAGCAATTTACTTAACGCGTCAATGCGGGTGAAGAACGAACCATTGTCAATATATCGCAGGGAATGTTCGCTCATTGCATGGCTCCGATGAAATCGTCCACGGTGTTCAAACCATCGGGGACGGTGATGCCTAGTCCGCGCAGACCATCTACGAGGCGGCGCAGTGTGGTGGTGCGCAGGGATGCGCGTTCGACCAGATCAGGAGATTGGAAAAGAATATCAGGACTGCCGTCAAATATTTTTTCACCGTTCGCCATCACAATGGCGCGGTCGATGTGTGTATCCACGAGACGCATATCATGTGTGATCATCAAAATGGTAATGCCTTCACGTCGCAGATTATTAATGAGCAGCATGAGTCTTTCAGTGAGACGGCGATCCTGCCCGTAGGTGGGTTCATCCACGATCAGGAGTTTTGCGTTGCCGCCGATCAGCATGGTCGCCACGCCGAGTCTGCGTTTTGCGCCGGCGCTCAACGAAAACGGATGACTATCTGCGGTGTCGGTGATGTCCAAACGCGCAAGCATATCTTCCACGCGCTGATTCACAACGGCTTGATCGTCAATGCCTTGCGCGAGCAAACTGTATTCCAATTCTTCGCGCACGGTATCGCATAAAAATTGATGTTCCGGATTCTGGAAGACGAGCGCGATTTGATTCGCAAGATCCTGAACTTTCCAGCGCTTCGCGCTTTGGCCGAACATGGTCATTTCACCCGCAGTCGGTTTCTGCAACCCGACCAGGAGTTTGCTAAGCGTGCTTTTGCCCGCTCCGTTTTGTCCGACGATGGCGACGATCTCACCCTGTTTGATGTCAAATGAAACACTGCGCAAGGCTTTGAATTTATTGCCGTACGCGAATTCGATATTCTCAGCGTGGATCAAAGTCTCAGATTCAGTGACCAGTTTTTCGTTAGGTTTTGATGCGTGAAATTTTAAATCCGCAAAATCTTTTACCGCTTCGGCCACCGTAATCGGCACGGACTTGTCGAACTGTCCGCTCGCTTTGAGGCGCAGACCGATCTCTGTCGGTTCGGGCAGCCAGACGCCCAGCTCAAGCATTTTATTTCCGTGCTGTGTGATGACATCACGCGGTGACCCCTGTGCAACCACGCGCCCTTCGGCGAGCAGAATAATGTCATCGGCTTCGGCCATGAATTCATCAAGGTCCTTGGTGACGAGGATCACGGTCTTGCCTTCATCGCGCAGGCGCAAAATCAATTGGTGGACGGAGTGGGTGGTGGCAGGGTCGAGGTTGGCGGTGGGTTCATCCAAAACGATCAGCGGAGTTTGCATGGCGATGACAGAGGCCAGCCCCAGCTTTTGAGTCTGTCCGCCGGATAAGGCCCAAACGAGATTATTCCGCAGGTGCTGCATTCCCACATAATTAAGGGATTGCTCCACACTCACCAGAATATCCTTTGGGTCGCGGCGCAAATTCTCAGGGCCAAAGGCAACTTCATCTTCCACTTTGAGCGTGGCGAACATCCACTCGGGGTCTTGAAACAACATCCCCGTGGACTTGGCTAATTCCTGCACAGGCACTTTGGAAATATCCTGTCCTTCCACAGTGACGGTGCCGGTTAATTTTCCGCCCAAAATTTGCGGGATGATGCCGTTCAACAGCATACACAAAGTGGATTTGCCCGAGCCCGAAGGCCCAACCAGTAACGTAAAAGACCCGCGCTGCACTGTGAGATTTACATCAGACAATGCGGGCGCAGGCTTATCGTAGTGCTTATAAGTAACTTGCTCGAACCGGACAAGCGGTTCCAATGGACTTTATTTCTGTTTCAATGAAACCGAGTCTTTATATGATCTGTGGGGTCACGAAGCAAAGAACGAAAGATCACAAACTTTGCCTTCGTGACCCTTCGTTCCTTCGTGATGAAAAAACTATTCTTCCTTGCGGCGGGTTGACCTTAAGAGACCGGTCTTTTCGATCATCTTTCCGAGATAGTATCCGAGCAAACCGGAGAATATAAAGCCGGAGATCATGTTGATCGGAGCGGCGATCAGGTAATCTTGAAGGGAAGTCCAGCCATAGAGGATGAAACTCCAGACGGTCCCGAATTGAGATGCGCCAGCGCCAGCCAGACCCAGTGCAAGCCAGCCGAATTTGCTGTACATGCAGAAAGCCATGACCACTTCCGCGCCGATGCCTTGTGAAATGCCCCAGCCCAAAGTGGAGAGTCCTGCCTGATTGCCGAGCAAGGCTTCCACAGTCGCTTCGATCAGGCCGATGATCAACATTGTGCCGGATTTGCGCACAAGGAAATAAGCCAGCACATAGGCCCACATGAATGTGCCCTGCAACGCAGCGCCGTAAATGGGGCTGACTGTATTGGCGGCGTACCAGATATTTCCCATCCAGGTGTTGATCACGCCCGCGAGCGCGCCCAACACGGCCATGATGACCAGGTCAGAGGTGGTGTAGTTGAAATTGAAACCGCCCTTGGTAGTTGGATCTGATTTGACGGTTTTGGCAATGGCGCCTAATGCAACAAGGATGGCAAGATTGATGCCAAGGATAACGGGGGTACTCATGGGAATTACCTCTCTTTGAAATTTGG
Organism: Candidatus Villigracilis proximus; assembly: GCF_016717045.1. Classification (NCBI taxonomy): domain Bacteria; kingdom Bacillati; phylum Chloroflexota; class Anaerolineae; order Anaerolineales; family Candidatus Villigracilaceae; genus Candidatus Villigracilis; species Candidatus Villigracilis proximus. Next base: position 20,571 of record NZ_JADJUO010000022.1, read on the forward strand.
ATTTGATCTATGCCAGAGCAGGTGCTCTGAAATATCCACAGGTGCTTACAGCTTTAAACCCATTTCTTTCAATTCAGTTTTGACTTCCTCGTACATCTTCTGCCAGAAATCCAGCGGCTCGATTCTTTGAATATCATAGACTTCATCGAAAGGTTTGCCGGGATTCCCATTTTCCAGTGTAAAGACATGCTCATATTTTGGCAATAACTGGAGGACGAAATCATTCGCCTCCTTAAGTGACATTTTCATCTTGTGAGAGGCGAGTGCCACCTCAGCCATTAACCGCGCTTCAAGGCCTGAACAGTTGGGCTGATTCCCGTCCGCGGCACCACAGCCCTCAAGGTGACTTCCGCTCATCGCATTGACGATGGCATTGGCGGCTGTTTCATATAAGAGTTCCTTCGTCCCTGCGCCTGATTTGGGATAAATATCCGCCACGATAATGGAAGGCGCATGGCGGGCAAAGGCCTGCGCGGTGGCATTGATCACCCACAACACTTCAGGCGTGGAGGTTGCAATATTGCGGACATGAATGGGGTGCAGGATGTGATAATCTGCGAGACAGGTAATGTTGGCGATCAAATACGATGCCACATTAACCACCGCCGACCCGGCAGGTCCGCCGCCCAGCCCGCCGACGATGACACATGGCAGCGAAGCGTTGACCATGCCATACTCAAGTGAGTTGACTGCGCGCGAGATATTTCGGTGATCCATCTTGAGTTCATTTAAAACCGGCACAAGATGCGAATCACAGGAACGTAAATAATCAGGGTGCGCTGCTGCGAGATCGCCCAACTCTGAAACACTGGATTGCGCCGCGAGCATTCCCATGCCGGCGCGTCCGGCGCGTTTCAATCCCTGCCGCATGTATTGCAATTCGCGGCGGGTGGATACGATCTCAATTGGATTTCCCGTGCGCACTTCGCGCCCATCCACTTCAACGATGGTGCCGCAGGTGGCGAGATCGATCAATGGCTCCTGCATATACGAGATGACGTTTTGAAGAAAAAATCTTTCAGGAATGGGTGTGCCGGGTGAACCGCCGAAAAATAATGGCGCGCGTTCATCATGTAGATGACGGGCATACAAAGTACGCACATCCTTGCCTTCGCCCATGATGACTTCCTGCGGCATGGTGCGGATTCCGGTATCAATTTCATCCTGTGAAATTTCAATGATGCGCTCTGTAGATCGGCTGTACGCGCCCAATTCCACGGCCATTTCGTAGCCTGCATTAAAGATGGCTTCTGAAAGCAGAGGATCATCGGTGATCAGTTCGTTTTTGTTCCACTCAAGTTTATATTTCTTGACCAGTCTACGGGTGGTCATGGCGACCTTTTCAAGGTCCCAGTTTTCTTCCGCCATATAGGGTCCGTTGTTTGCACGGTCAAGAATATCGAGATAATTCAGCATTGATTTCTCCAGTTAATAAAATAAATGCGCAGTTAAACTGCGCACTCAGGCTTTTTCCAACATTTTTTCACGGGCAAGTTTTACCGCGTCTGCCGCGTTTCTGGCTGTTCCGTCTGCACCGATGGCTGCTGCCCAGCCCGCGGTGACCGCTGCGCCGCCGACCAGCACAATATACTTTTGGCGAATACCGCGCGCTTCCAGCAAATTGATCAGATCCTTCATGAAGGGCATGGACGTGGTCAACAGGGCGGAGAGGCAGATAATTTGGGCATCGATCTCTTCAGCTTTGTTGATAATGGATTTGATCGGCACATCCACGCCGAGGTCGGTTACTTCAAAGCCCGAAGCGGTTAACATGGAAGAGACGATGTTCTTTCCGATGTCATGAATATCAGTATGGACTGTGGCAGCCACTACTCTGCCCTTCATCTGGCTGGAGTCCGCATATTTTTCAAGCAGGGCGGGTTTCACGATTTCCATCGCGCCTTTCAGTGCGCGGCCTGCCAGCATCAATTCGGGTAGAAAATATTCAAAACGCTCAAAGCGTTTTCCCACTTCGTCAGCGCCATCCATCAACCCTTGATTAAGAATTTCCAATGGGTCAATGTTTGAATCCAAAGCCGCTTGTGTGGCATTTACAGCGTCTTCTAATTCGCCGTCAATGACGGCCGCTGAAATGGCTTGCAAATGCGTATTCTCAGACATGGTTACTCCTGACTGCTCAGAATATTGTTGTAGAGATTTTATGATAGATGTTATCTATGGTCAATAATGACTTGCTTACAATAAAATCGACGGTCTAAAATTGTGGAGTCCATCAGCTTGCCGATGAGTTACTAAAAAACCAGACAGCAAGCTGTCTGACTCCATAAGTTAGCTTGCGGCCATGGCGCTGCCGGCCAGCCAGCCGGTTGTCCATGAGGATTGAAAGTTGAAGCCGCCTGTGATGCCATCAATATCGAGCACTTCACCGGCGAAAATAGATCTGTCAACCACGCGGCTTTGCATGGTTTTGAAATCCACTTCATTCAGACGCACGCCGCCGCAGGTGACGAACTCTTCCTTGAATTGTCCCTTGCCTTCTATTTTAAATTCGCCGGCAGTTAATTCTTCGGCCAATTTTCGCATTTCGGCTTTTGAAATATCGCCCCAGTTTTTATCACCGATGAATTGTGTCAGTTGTTTCCACAAGCGCACAGGGATCTGCGAGAAGGCGGGCTGACTTGCAATTTTTTTGCGCGCGTTTTCGTGCCAGTCTTTATTGCGCTGCAAAACTTCCAGCGCAGAATCCAGCTTGTAGTCGCCGAGCCAATTGACAGTTAAGGTCGACCGGTATTTTTTGTCCGCTAGAATGCGCGCACCCCAGGCCGAGAGTCTCAGCACAGCGGGGCCGCTTAATCCCCAGTGGGTGATAAGCATCGGGCCGCTTTGAGTCAGCGAATCCATTTTGAGAGTCACATTTTCAACCGCCACACCGGCCAGCCCGTCAATTCTTTTGTCTTTCACATTGAACGTAAATAATGAAGGGACGGGCTCTTCGATGGTGTGCCCGAGCGATTTGACGATCTCGCGTGTTTTTGAATCGCTGCCGGTGGCGATCAATAATTTTTTTGTTTGGATGGAAAAAACTTCCGCATCTTCCCTAACCTGTAAATTGAATCCACCCTTTGGGCTTTTTTCCACCTTGAGCAGACTCACCCCAATGTGCACCTGAACCCCGGCATTCTCCGCCGCTCCGCGCAAACAGTTCGCGATGGTCTCCGATGAATCAGTAACCGGGAACATGCGGTTATCGGCTTCGGTCTTAAGCCGCGTGCCATGTTCTTCAAACCATTTGACCGTATCTGCCGGTTGAAAACGGGTGAACGCGCCGCGCAAAGCCATGCCGCCGCGTGGATAGTAGGTGATGAGCTGCGCCGGGTCGAAGCAGGCGTGGGTCACATTGCATCGTCCGCCGCCGGAGATCAGTACCTTGCCTAGAGTCTGGCTGGCCTTCTCGATAATTAACACGCGCAGTTTCGGATTTAATTCCGCACAGCGGATCGCAGCGAAGAACCCCGCCGGCCCGCCGCCCGCGATAACAACATCCCAGTTTGGTTGATTTGATTTTGCCATAGATGATATAAACCTCTCTGTCAGTATACTCTGGCAGGGGTACTTTTATCAGCGCAAAACTCAGAGGTTATATTTTTAATATTCAGGTAAAATCGTTAGGCGATTGAACAAAAATTCCCAATTCTTAAGTCAGGTGTATTTATGTCTACAAAACTAAAATTATTACCCTCCGCTCAATATAAAGGCGTTAATCAGTATGATCCGATCAAATATTATTACTGGCCGATTTTTGGGCGCATGTATTGTCAGCGGGTGGAACTCGCATTGGATGAATGCACGGGCGGGGAGCGTGTGCTTGAAGTTGGCTTTGGAACCGGGCTGGCGTTTCCCAATCTACATGAGATGTATAAAGAAATTCACGGGATCGACCTGACCGCAGATATTCACGCGGTTAAATCCGTTTTTGACCCGATCGGTATTCCGCTATTCCTCGAAAAAGGGGATGTTTTGAAAATGCCTTATCAGGATAATTATTTTGATACCGTTTTAATGGTCAGCATTTTGGAACATTTGAAACCACTTGAACTGGCGCAGGCTTTTGTTGAAGTGAGCCGTGTACTGAAACCCGGTGGACAGATGGTCTACGGGACGCCGGTTGAAAAACCATTTATGGTGTTTATGTTCAGTTTGCTCGGTCACAATATCCGCGATGAACATTTTTCAACCGAGAAGGAAATTGAAGAAGCGGCGCATAAAGCTTTTTCAAAGGGGCATGTCATTCACATGAAGAGCACACCGCCGATCGCTGGGGCAGTGTACACGGTTGGGAATTTCATCAAATAAAAGGAACTATTAGCCGCTTTATAGTGCCAGTAAAAAAGGCTGTGTATACCGAAAAGATATCCGACCATCAAGTTCATCATTCCCATTGAAAAAAAAGACTCTCCGGATGGAGAGTCTTTACTATTTGAGTGGATAGATTGTTTATGTTTACTGAAATTTTCACAACTGCAGTCAAGCTCCGAGCTTAAGAAAATCATCATGATACTAAATCTCATCCGCTTCAGATGGGATGGGCAAAGCATTAACAAATCCCTTCGCGCGGAATTTCTCCACATATTCGCGTACTGTCCAATAATCAAGACCAACCTGTTCGGCGATATCAAAGATGCTATGCTTGCCTTCGAATTTATTCATGATCTTTTCGATGGCACGGTTGAGATCCCAGTTCTCGCGCCAGTCTACCCAGAGGCCGTAGCCGCTGAGAAAGACGGGGCAGGGAGTTTTGGAGCGCGTAACATAACTGCAAGAGAAAGACCAGCGGATCATTATCCTCCTCGTTGACCTGATACCAGATTACGGGGTGAATCTCTGCTGCTAGTTCTGCCAGTGCGGTGCTCTTGCCATAGCCGGCTTCCGCCTGCAATATGGTGAGACGGTGTTCCAGTGCCTGCATCAGTATCTGATTAACGCGCGGGCGTACCAGTGTTCGCGCATTGCGAGGCGGAGGAATTGCTTTGGTTCGGAGAATACGGGAAAGGGATATGGGAGGTGACTACGAATTTCAATATGTAGTTTATCCCAAATTAAGCGTACTGTGCAATTATCCCAGCATATTTTTTGGGGTATTACAATGCATCTGGCAGATGCACGATCGTGACGCCGATGAAAACTTTGGCGCGATGAATGCCACATAGGAATAACATGAAACCGAAATTTATACCCGTATACATGATATATGCCGTGCTGGGAAATCTTATGACAATTCCCTCAAGATGAAAAACATAAAAATTATGGTTTGGATATTTCACCGTACTTTCTTTGACATATTATTTATAAGATTAAGAGTGCTGGCTTACAACTCTCTTAATCTTCGTTCAAGGAATTCTCGTTCAGATTTCTGCTGGCTTAGTTGCAGTGCCCGTTTATACGAAGTGCGAGCCTCTGCTATTCTCCCAAGACGGCGACATAGATCTGCATGCGCAGAATGGATGAAGTGATAATCCTTGAGGTCACCGCGCGTGAGAATAGCCTCGATGAGTTCCAGTCCGGCAGCAGGACCATCACACATGGCAACTGCCACGGCACGATTTAATTCAATGATGGGGGATGGATCTGCCTGGTTCAAAATATCGTATAAAGCAACGATCTGTCTCCAATCTGTCGTATCTGCTGTGGATGCGCGTGCGTGGACAGCAGCGATGGCTGCTTGAATGGTATAGGGGCCAAAACGACGCGAGGCAAGTGCTTGTTGGATCAGACTCAAGCCTTCGCTGATTTGAGCATGATCCCACAGCGACCGATCCTGCTCATTGAGCAGAATCAGTTCTCCCGTTGGTGAGATGCGCGCGGCTCGCCGCGATTCCTGTAAGAGCATCAAGGCCAGCAAGCCAATCGCTTCAGGTTCGGGTAATAGTTCAATCAATAAGCGTCCGAGCCGAATGGCTTCGCTGGAAAGGTCGTGACGGGTAAGTGATTCACCGAAAGATGCAGAGTACCCTTCGTTGAATACCAGATATATAACATGCAAAACAGTATCAAGCCGATCTGGCAACTCTGTATGAGAAGGTACTTCATAGGGAATTTTCGCATCGCGGATCTTTGACTTTGCGCGCACGATGCGTTGTGCGATGGTTGGCGGGGGAGTGAGAAACGCGTGCGCGATCTCTTCTGTGGTTAATCCGCAAACAGTACGAAGGGTTAACGCGATCTGCGCATCTGGAGATAACGCAGGATGACAACAGGTGAAGATCAAACGCAGGCGTTCATCTTCAATATCTTCATCATCAACTTCAAATGGGTCTTCCGTATTCGGACCTAATTCATTTGCGATCTGGGCGAGGGAGGAGTCGAAGCGTACACGGCGGCGGATGTTGTCGATGGCTTTGAAGCGGCCCACGGAAACCAGCCATGCCCGTGGATTTTTAGGCACGCCTTCGTGCGCCCATTGTTCCAGTGCGGTAGTGAAGGCTTCATGTAATGCCTCCTCTGCAAGATCAAAATCCCCCAGTAGACGAATTAACGTAGCGAGGACGCGGCGTGATTCAAGGCGATAGATTTCATCGATTGTCTCACGTAATGTTTCGCGCGCGTCCTCGTTCATACTTAAATTCAGGCTGTCAGGAATGCCAGCTCCGTCTCCCATTTGCTCATATCGGGTTCAGTATCGGGGCCGGAGTAATACCATTCCACACGCCCGCCCCAGCGTTCACCGTTCATCTTCCATTGGATGTTATTTTTTTCCGCCCAGGCCAATAGGTTTGCTGTGGCTTCTTCGAGTTCGGATGGGTGACCTGTATGTAACATGGTGGCATAACGCCCGGCGGGAAGCACATCTGCAATGATCTGCCCATCCCCTTTGACTGCGGAAGCGATGGGCACGGCCACATCGATCTCCAGTTTTTTATCCATCTCCACGACGTTATAGCGCCAGAATACTGCGCCCGATGGTTGGATTCCTTTTTCGGCAAGCCAGGCAAAGACATCGTCGCTCAGGGGAGGCAGGGTGGGTCCAATCTCAGCCATGGTGACGAGTTTGCGGATCGCTACATAATGTTGTTCACTGCGTTCCACGAGTTTGGGTTCTGTAATGTTGATCATGTTTTCTCCTTGTTATTTTAATCGACGAGCGCACCACATGTTAAATTTGCGACCGACGCAGTCATCGCGCTGGCGCCATCCGAGGCCATAAACGCTGCAACGTTTGCGATCTCTGCCATCCATGGCATGCGCTTGAGCATGGACCCACGTGCCGCATAGGCATGGAATTCATCAAAGGTCATGTTGGAATTTTTTGCATGGATGCTTAACGCTTCATGCACGCCGGGTGCATCCGGTGACCCTGCGGAGCGCAAACAGATCACACGCACGCCGTCTGCTCCAACTTCCACTGCAACCTGCCGACACATGGCTTCGATCGTGGCACATGCCACACCGAACCCGCCAGAGTAGGACGAAGGCATGCGCGCTACATTTGCAGTCAGTGCCAGCATCACGCCTGATTTTTGTTTTGTCATATGCCGCGCTGCGGCGGTCATCGTCAAAAATTGCGTGCGTAGGGCAGTGGTGGGTGCGATTAAAAACTCGTCCAGAGTCATATCCACAAGCAGGGTGCCTTGTTCATCCCCGAGACTGATCAAGTTAAAAGAGACATCCAAACTACCAGCCTTTTTGACGACTTCAGCGGCGTGTTTCTCGACCGACTCTTGATCGAGCGCATCCACTTCTGCGACCTCGGCTGATCCACCCAAGTCAGCAATTTCCTCCGCGACAGTTTTTAGCTTCGCCAACGTATGACCCGCGAGAAAAACTTTCGCGCCTTCGCGTGCAAAGGCGTGAGCCATTGTGCGGCCCACTGCGCCGCCCGCACCATAAATGATCGCGTTCTTATTTTTGAGCATCATGATTGCCTACTTTCTTTCCAATTCCCAGATGGGGCGGACCTCAATGCTGCCGGAACGGGCCAGCGGGATTTTAGCAGCGATCTGAATCGCATCATTCAGGTCTCTGGATTCGATCAGGATGAAGCCTCCCAGTTGTTCCTTTGTCTCAGCGAAGGGGCCATCGGTGGTGGATATCTTTCCATTTCGCACTCTCACGGTGACGGCAGACTTTACGGAGTCGAGTGCCTCTGCGGCGATGAAATGACCGCTGCGTTGTAACTCTTCGTCGTAAGCCAGCGATTCGTTGTCAAACGCGATCTTTTCCGCCTCTGACAGAACGGTGAGTGCTTTGGGTTCAAAATAAACCAGACATAGATATTTCATTGTGTACTCCTTTAATTTGATTTGAGCTTGCTTTCACGGAATAGTCGTTTGGCAAAGCCCAAAATCGACATTCTGGAAAAATTGCTTATTTCTTCTCAAACTCGTACACGCGGCGGACGTGGATAAAGCCCATACGGGCGGAGGGAATCCCTGCCGCGATCTGGATCGCTTCATCCATATCCTTCGCCTCGATCAGAACAAATCCGCCCAATAACTCCTTGGTCTCAGCAAAGGGCCCATCAGTGATGGATATCTTTCCATTTCGGACACGCACAGTGGTGGCGGTTTCCACGGGTTGCAAGGCATTCGCCGTGAGCCAATTCCCGCTTTGACGCAGCACTTCGTCGTAATCGAGGTGCTCATTAACAAGGTCTTCTGCTTCCTTCGCGGTCTGTGGACCCAGTCCACTCGGTTCTTCATAGACAAGACATACAAATTTCATCATAGACTCCTTTTTATTGAATAGTCGCTTGAGAACGCTTGAAATCGACAAAACACCGGTCCGAAAATTGAACTGGTGTGAAGGATAATGGAAAATAATGTGGTTGTGTGAAAATCAAACGGGATTTTTGCTGCTTTTATAATCTGAAATTTCCCCCTTTCTTGTGCGATAAGATCCATGCTCCGATTTATCCTAAAGTTTTATTACAAGTCTCTGCGGCTTTGGGAACTATGAAGTATTTTCCTTTTTTGCGGATCGGTAAGATTATGTGTGAGAACGTCCCAACAAAAACCTCTGGCAGGTAGGGGGGTGATTGATTTGTTGATATTTTCTTCTCTATGCGGTTGACGCAAACTGGGCCGGTCTGAATTTATACCAGTATGCATGAGATATGCCATACCATACTCATGCAAATGATTCGATTCTATTTACTGATCGCAAAACTCTTGACTTAAGGTCTCTAGTTTGCTAAAATAATTTGGAAACGCTTCCAAATATAAACATAAAGACACCTAATAAACAAGAAAATTGGCCAATAAAGAGTCAGGAAACCTTATTAATGTCCAAAAAAAATGTAAACGCTTCCAATCAAGCTCCACTTTCCAAGGTTACTATTGTGGAAGTAGCAAAAAAAGCTGGCGTTTCGCTTGGTACCGTTTCACGTGTCATCAACAATGATATTCACGTAGCCGCAGAAACTCGTAAACGGGTTTTGGCAGTTACACAAGAATGGGGTACGTTGCCAATCGGCAGGCGCGTAGTTTGGCAGGCGGGAAGACCAATACGATCGGAGTAATCGTTCGTGATTTAGGGACTGGCTATATTGGTGAAATTATCCGTGGAATTGATTCTGAACTTAATTTAAGCGGTGTTGACCTGGTTTTATACACCACGCATCGAACAGTAAGCAAGGAAGCCAATTATGTGGCGAGCCTTGCCCAAGGTATGGTGGACGGTCTGTTGCTGGTCTTGCCGCGCAGTCCCGTAGATTACATTGGAACATTGATGGAACACAACTTCCCGTTTGTCTTGATTGACCATCAGGGAACTGGCACAGCCTGCCCCGCAGTTGGGGCAACCAATTGGCAGGGAGCCTATAACGCAACAGAGTACCTGATTAAGCTCGGTCATCAACGAATTGGATTTATCACCGGCTCAATGGATTTGGGATGTGCGGAAGACCGCTTACAAGGGTACCGCTCTGCGCTTCGTACGCATCATCTCCCGCTGGAAACTGAACTTGTTTACGAGGGGGATTTTCTTCAAACAGATGGATACACAGGCGCATCAGCCTTGCTGGACTTGCCAAATCCGCCGACTGCAATTTTTGCCTCAAATGATGTAATGGCGATGGGGGTGATGGATGCAGTTAGAAATCGCGGGTTACGCGTTCCAAATGATATTTCTGTGGTCGGTTTTGACAATATTCCGCAATCTGCAATGGTTTTCCCCCCGTTGACTACCGTTCAACAACCGCTTGAACAAATGGGCCGCGTTGCAACCCAAATATTGCTGGGAATTTTGAAAAAACCTGAAAAGAAAATGGACGGATCGAATTACCAACTGAATTGATCGTCCGAAACTCTACCTCTGCCCCAAAGGGCAGGGCTGGCTAAACGGCCAAGTCTCACCAGCCCTGCTTAACATGTGGGATCCCTCTACTAAGAAAGGAGAGCCAACATATCTAAATTATACGCCAATAATCCCCCGGTTAGTGACAATAGAATAGTAATTCAATTTATCTGATTCTCAAAAGGAGAAGAATATGTTACGTAAATTTTATACCTTAATGAGTCTCGTGCTCATTGTTTCTTTTGCATTGGCTGCATGTGGTTCTCCTGCAACCGAGGTACCTGCTGTCGTTAATGAACCTGCATCCACTGAGGCTCCCGCTGCTCCTGCTACTGAAGCACCCGCTTCAGCTGAGCCTGTTACCATTACCTGGTGGCATATTACAACCAAGGACCCGGGCCTGTCAGATTGGCAGAAAATGGCTGATGACTACATGGCCGCACATCCAAATGTCACCATCGAGATTACCGTCCTCGAAAATGAAGCCTTCAAGACCAAACTCACCACCGTTATGCAATCTGGCGAAGTCCCTGACATCTTCCAGAGTTGGGGCGGCGGTACGTTTAATCAGCAGGTCGAAGCTGGATTGCTGAAGGACATCACCGCTGAACTCGCTGCCGATAGCGCATGGAAGGATAGTTTTGCGCCCGGTGCTTTGGGTGTCTATAGCTATGCTGGCGCGAATTACGGTGTACCTTGGGATATGGGCATGGTTGGTTTCTGGTACAACAAAGCGCTCTTCGAACAGGCAGGCATCGCGAATCCTCCCGCCACCTGGACCGAATTCCTGGACGCTGTCAAAGCCCTCAAGGCTGCTGGCATCACCCCGATTTCCATTGGCGAAGGCGACAAATGGCCGGGCATGCACTTCTGGAATTATCTTGCCACTCGTAGCTGCGGACAGGCAAAATTTGAAGCCGCCATGGCTCGGACAGGTTCCTTTACCGATCCTTGCTTCATCGAAGCAGGCACAAAGCTCCAGGAATTACTCGCCCTTGAGCCTTTCCAGGACGGTTTCCTTGGCGCAACCCATGATGACATGCAGGCAGCCTTTGGAAATGGCAAGGCCGCTATGGAACTTTCCGGACAATGGGCGCCTTCTACATCTGCAGCCAACAGCGCAGACCAGAAGGGCGTGGGTGAAAACCTTGGCCTGTTCGGCTTCCCAGGACTCGAAGGCGGAGCTGGTGATGCAGGTGATGTTGTCGGTGGTGGTAATGGATTTGCGATCGGCAAAGATGCCGAACCGGAAGCCATTGACTTTGTTAAGTATCTCACCAGTGTAGAGAACCAGACAATTATCGCAGTAAATGGATCAGGTATTCCAGTAGTTAAAGGTTCCGAGACAGGCTTGGTTGATCCCAATATGCTTCAAGTTCAGCAGACCTTTGCTGCTGCTCAATACTTCCAGCTGTATTACGATCAGTTCCTGCCCCCGGCCACTGGGTCAGTCCTTAATGACTCTGTACAGGGTCTTTTCGCTGGCACACTGACTCCAGAGCAGGTGGCACAGGCAGTCGAAGATTCAGTTGCTGCAGAAATAAAGTAACCTGTAAGACAACCAGGTGGTTGATCAGAAAAAATCACCTGCGTCTGTAGATAAAAATGGGCTTCGTGGCGCCTCCGTTGGCGCGGAATTTTCGACAAGGCGCCACGAAGCCTAAAAAAGGATACTCTTTATGCAACAACTTCCTGCTGCCTCAAACACCCTGGAGTCGAAGCGTGTTTCAAGCTTTCCAGACAAGTTAGTCATTGTCTTATTCCTGGCACCTGCTCTTATTCTCTTCCTGCTTTTCGTTGTTTATCCCATTTTTCGCTCGATTTATTTCAGTTTGTTCGACTGGAACGGTTTAGGCCCCGCAGTGGATTTTGTAGGATTTGGGAACTACAAAACTATTCTCACCGATAAAGTATTTATAAAGGCGCTCTGGAATGGCGTCATGATCATTGTGTTCTCGTTAGGATTGCAACTGCCCCTGGCGTTGGCACTGGCCGTATTGGTGGGGCGTGACCTGCCGGGACGGGGTATATTCCGAACCATCTTTTTCTCCCCTACGTTCTTTCCGAAGTTAATGTCGCGATCATGTGGATGCTGCTTACAACCCTGACCCCGACGCGGCTTTCCCAACTCGATTGCGGTTATTTTTGGCGCAGAACCTGTAGGCTGGCTTAGCAATACGAATCTTGTTCTTTTGTCAGTCTTCATCGCGTTAACATGGAAATACTTCGGCTTTCACATGCTATTGTATTTGGCTGGTCTCCAAAACATACCCCTGGATCTTGAAGAAGCCGCCCGCATTGATGGCGCAAATAATTTTCAAAATTTCTTTTTATCACCCTGCCGCTGCTGGGCGGTACGATCCGTACCTCTGTCTATATGTCCGTGCTTGGCTCGATCCAACAGTTCATTTTGGTCTGGATCATGACCAAAGGCGGCCCGGTCAATGCGAGCGAAACCCTGGCAACTTATATGTATCGCTTCGGCTTTGTACGTTTTGAATTAGGATACGGCTCCGCAGTGGCGATCTATATGTTTGTACTCTGTCTGATCTTTTCTTTGATTTACCAGCGCCTCACACGCCAACCCGATTATCTAACCGGTCTTTAAAAGGATATAGTCATGCCGATTTTACGCCCTCGTTGGCTGCAAAAAGCACTGCCAAGGTTCTTTCAATATCTTATTCTTTCGATCGTAGTAGTGGTTATATTTGTGCCGATCGTGATCCTGCTCTTTGGCAGTGTCAAGACAACTGGTGAAATGTATTCGCACCCTTACACAATCCCCAACCCTCCACATTGGGAAAATCTGCTGGGGATATTGAGCACGCCGGTGTTCTGGGTCATGTTACGGAACAGTTTGCTGGTAATGTTTGGAACTACATTCGGTGTGGTCTTTGTCTGTGGTTTGGCGGCTTTTGTTTTTGCGCGTTTGGATTTCCGCGGCAAAGATTGGCTTTTCAACCTGTTCACTCTGGGCCTTATGTTCCCGATCAATGTCGCTATTCTGCCCGTCTATTTTGTGTTGCGGCAAATGAATGAGATGGGCATAGAAATGATCGATAGTCTTTGGGGTGTCATCCTTGTGCAGCTCGCTTTCCAGATTTCCGGAAACACTATGATTCTGCGCGGTTTCTTTGCTGCTGTCCCGGCTGAATTGCAGGATGCCGCGTATATAGACGGCTGTAATAATTTTGATTTCTTCTGGCGCATTCTGCTTCCGTTGGCAAAACCTGCGCTTGCTGCCGTTGCCGCGTTAACAATGATCGTCAGTTGGAACGATCTGCTTGTTCCTCTCGTGATATTGAATAGTGATAAACTCTGGACTCTGCCCCTGGGCACCATGCAATTTCAAGGTCAATATGGACAGGATTTAGCCCTCGTCTCGGCATTTGTAGCTCTGTCTGCCATACCAACAATTATTTTCTATATATTTGCGGAGCGACAAATCGTCTCAGGTCTGACCGCCGGTGCTGTCAAAGGTTAAAGATTTAATGACGAGAGCCTTTCATAATCCGATTCTTTCCGGTTGTTATCCCGACCCATCCATTTGCCGGGTTGGAGATGATTATTATGTAGTCACTTCAACCTTTGAATATTTTCCTGGCTTGCCGATCTTTCACAGCCGTGACCTGATTCACTGGCAGCAAATTGGACATGTATTAGATCGCGCCTCACAACTTGACCTGGATCTGATTCGCCCATCTGGTGGTTTATACGCCCCGACAATTCGTTTTTCGCAAGGCACGTATTATGTCATCAACACCCTCGTGGATGGAAAAAACAAATCAGGCAACTTCATTGTGACTGCCACAAACCCGGCGGGCCCTTGGTCTGAACCATACTGGTTGGATGATGTCGAAGGATTCGATCCCTCTCTATTTTTTGATGCAGATGGACAAGTTTGGGTAACGGGTACTCGCTTAAACGAAAAAGACCATTACACCGGTCACACAGAAATATTCCTGAAACAGATCGATCTTCAGGCTATGAAAACGATTGGCAAAGAATATATTCTTTGGGATGGAGCCGTAAAAGGTGCCGTATGGGCAGAGTCACCCCACATTTACAAAGTAAATGATTACTACTATTTACTTATCGCCGAAGCCGGAACGGCTCATCATCATGCCGTGACAATTGCCCGCAGTAAAAACATTACCGGCCCCTATGAAGCAAATCGCGGCAATCCAATTTTGACACATCGTCATCTCGGGTTGGATTATCCAATTGTCGGTACCGGCCATGCAGATTTGGTTGAAACACAAAACGGTGAATGGTGGATGGTTCTGCTTGCCATGCGTCCATATGGCGGATATTTTTACAACCTGGGTCGCGAAACATTTTTAGCCCCTGTTCGCTGGGAAGAAGGCTGGCCGATTGTTAGTCCTGGTACCGGGCGGGTGGAATTTACATATGCAGCACCTGATCTGCCTGAACATATCTGTGATACTGAGCCAGATCGCGATGAATTTAACACTCCTGATCTTGCTTTGCATTGGAATTTTCTACGAACCCCGCGCGAAGAATTTTACAGTCTCAAAGAACGGCACGGCTATTTGCGTTTGAAATTACGCCCTGAAAAATTAAATGAATTGGCAAATCCCAGTTTTGTTGGGCGACGACAACAACATGTCCATTTTGCAGCACAAACAGCGTTTGAATTTACCCCGCAAAGCGAAACAGAATGTGCTGGTCTGGTGCTTATCCAAAATAACAAATTTAATTTTCAATTTGTTGTAACCCAAAATTCAGACCGTGAGATTCACCTGATTAAGTGTGTTGACGGCGTGGAAGAAGTTCTTGCAAAAAAGCCCACCACAGATGGAATGATCTACTTGAAAATAGAAGCTCATGGGCAGGAATATAGTTTTTATTTCTCAAATCAACCTGGTGAATGGCAGACATTAATTGAAAATATCGATGGCCGCATTTTGAGCACACCTGTCGCCGGTGGATTTGTCGGCGCTTATATTGCCATGTACGCCAGTAGTAATGGACAAGCCAGCAATAACCATGTTGATTTTGATTGGTTTGAATATATTGGTTTGGATAGCTTGGAAAAAAGAAATTAAACAAGCCTCCTGGCTACTTGCCATGTCGAACTTGTTCGATTCGTTTTCTAAATAATGCAGTAAAGGTATCGAATTGGGGATGATACTGAACTTATTTTAAAGGAGCACTTCATGAGTGTGACAGGCACATCGGAAAAACCTGCGTATCTTGATACATCATTATCCTTCACAGAGCGTGTAAAGGATTTGATTAAACTTTTAACCTTGGAGGAAAAAGTAGGGTTGATGAATCATCCGGCACTTGGCGTGCCGCGCTTGAATATCCCTGCTTATAACTATTGGAATGAGGCGCTTCATGGAATTGCCCGCAGCGGGCGCGCAACCGTCTTTCCGCAGGCCATTGGCATGGCGGCAACCTGGGACAAGGAATTGATCTTCAAAGTGGCAACTGCCATCAGCGATGAAGGACGCGCGAAATATCATGCGGCGTTACGCCGCAATGGATATACCGCGCAATATCAGGGATTAACCTTTTGGTCTCCCAACGTGAATATTTTCCGTGACCCTCGTTGGGGGCGTGGACAGGAAACATGGGGCGAAGATCCATTCCTGACAGGGGAGATGGCAGCTGAATACGTGAAGGGATTACAGGGGAATGATCCCAAATATCTCAAGGCCGCAGCATGTGCCAAACATTATGCTGTTCATTCCGGCCCTGAAAAAGACCGTCACACGTTTAATGCCATAGTAACCAAACGCGAGTTATATGATACGTATCTGCCTGCTTTCAAGAAATTGGTAACAGAAGCAAAAGTTGAATCCGTAATGGGTGCCTACAATCGCACATTGGGCGAAGTCTGTTGTGCCAGTGAGCTTCTGCTCGATAATATTCTGCGCGGCGAATGGGGGTTTGGCGGGCACGTTGTGTCAGATTGTATGGCACTGTCAGATTTCCATCTCCATCACCAGGTTACGGAAGACGCGGCAGATTCCGCAGCGTTAGCTTTGAAATACGGCTGCGACCTCGGCTGCGATCACGTCTTCAATGAAATTCCTACCGCCATCGAACGTGGCGATACCACCGAAGAGTTGGTAGACCGCGCGCTCGAACGCACACTCGGCACACGCTTCAAGCTTGGCATGTTCGATCCTGATGAAGAAGTGCCTTTTGCGTCCATTCCAATGGATGTGGTCGCTAATGATGAGCATCGTCAACTTGCATATCGCACAGCAGCCGAATCGCTGGTGTTGCTCAAGAACAAGAATAACATCCTGCCTATCAAACCTTCCACAAAGAAGATCTTTGTCACAGGCCCAACCGCCGCCAGCATGGAAGTTTTGCTCGGCAATTATTATGGCTTCAACAATCAGATGGTGACCCTTCTTGAAGGGATTACCGGGCGCATCCCCGAAGGCATGGGAATGGAATATACCTCTGGCGCAATGTTGAAGCATGCACGTGAGATCAATAATACCTGGGCACCGCAAATGGCACAGTCTGCTGACTTTGCGATTGTCTGTGCAGGCTTCAACTCATTTCTCGAAGGGGAGGAAGGCGAGTCACTTTTATCTCCGCAGAATGGCGACCGCGAGAGCATCTCACTTCCAGCCAGTCAGGTGGAGTACATCAAAGAACTTTCAATTCACGGCGTGAAGATCGTGCTTGTGCTTACAGGCGGCAGCCCCATTGCATTGGGCGAAGTCGAAGATATGGTCGATGCGATTCTTTTCGTCTGGTACCCCGGTATGGAAGGCGGAAGAGCCGTGGCAGATGTTCTTTTGGCGATATCTCCCCAGCCTGCAAACTGCCGCTTACCTTCCCCAAATCACTCAATCAACTTCCCGCTTTCGATGATTACAGCATGGTAGGTCGCACCTATCGCTACATGACAGAAGAGCCGCTCTATCCCTTCGGCTTTGGCCTAAGCTATACGTGTTTTGAATATTCGGATTTACAACTCGACAAAAAGAATCATACGCTCGGAGATTCCCTCAACGTAAGCCTGACTCTCCGCAACAACGGCGCTTCAGACTCAGCCGAAGTTGCCCAGTTTTACCTGACAGATACCCAAGCCTCAAGCATTGTCCCGCTTCATCACCTGATCGGCTTTGAACGCGTTACACTCAAGGCAGGTGAAAGCCGCAAGATAAAACTCACCATCACCCCGGAAATGATGTCATTTTTTAATGACGATGGCAAACTCACGCTCGAACCTGGTGAATTTCGTTTGGAAGTTGGCGGATGTTCCCCCAGCAACCGTGGACAGGATTTAGGCGCTCCAAAACCTGTTACAGCAATATTTGAAATAAAGTAAAAACAAAAAAACAAAAGGAGTATCTCATGTCAGACTACACACCCAAACCTGAAAATAAATTCACCTTCGGCCTATGGACCGTAGGCAACGTCGGTCGGGATCCATTCGGAGGCCCCGTACGAGATGCGAAATCACCCGCAGAATTGGTACGCCTGCTCGGCGAAGTCGGTGCGTATGGCGTCAACTTCCACGACAACGATCTCATCCCAATTGACGCCACCCCAGCCGAACGCGACAGCATCCTCAAAGAATTCAAAAAAGCGCTGGCAGATACCGGCCTTGTCGTCCCCATGGCGACCACCAATTTGTTTTCCGAGCCCATCTTTAAAGATGGCGCATTTACATCCAATGACCCAAAGGTTCGCGCCTATGCCTTGCAAAAGACCATGAATTCGATTGATCTGGGAGTTGAGTTGGGTGCGAGGATTTACGTCTTCTGGGGCGGCCGCGAAGGCACAGAGACGGACGCGACCAAAGATCCCATCACTGCCATCAAACGCTCGCGCGAAGCGATGAACTATCTGTGCGAATACGTGAACGATAAGAAATACGATCTGAAATTTGCGCTCGAAGCCAAGCCCAACGAACCACGCGGTGACATCTACAATTCCACCACAGGGCACATGTTGGCATTCATCAACACCCTCGATCATCCCGAGATGGTTGGCGTGAACCCTGAGGTGGCGCACGAACACATGGCTGGACTCAACTTTGTCCACGGTGTGGCGCAGGCCATGGAATCAGGCAAGCTCTTCCATATTGACTTGAACGATCAGGCCTTCGGTCGCTACGACCAGGACTTCCGCTTTGGCGCGGTAAATCTCAAGAGCGCATTTTTCCTTGTAAAACTGCTTGAAGATAACAAGTACGACTCAAGCCGTCACTTCGATGCTCATGCCTATCGCACCGAAGATTATGAGGGTGTGAAAGATTTTGCCCGCGGTTGTATGCGAACCTATTTGATTCTCAAGGAAAAGGCAGCCCAATGGAATGCCGATCAGGAAATTCAATCTCTTCTGGCAGAGATCAATGCCGATGACGGCTCCATGAATCAATACCTTGGCAAATACTCTGCTGAAAAAAGCCAATGCACTCAAAAGCCAGATGTTTGACCGCCCCGCAATTGCCGGACGTGGATTGAAATACGAACGTCTCGACCAGTTGACGGTGGACGTGTTGTTGGGCGTGAGATAACGTTTCGGATCCAGGTATCAGGTGTCAGGAAAAACCTGACACCTGATACCTGATACAGGAGCACCGATGTACTTTCTAGGTATAGACACATCCACAACATCGAGCAAGGCGTTATTGATTAACGATAGCGGTGAAGTAACTGCAGTTGCCTCCACCCCACACACACTACAAACACCGAAACCTTTGTGGTCGGAACAGGATCCGCTGGAATGGTGGGAAGCGGTGTCAGCGAGTATCAGGTCTGTTTTGGAAAAAGCAGGCATCAGCGGGGAACGAATCGCGGCCGTCGGGTTGACAGGTCAAATGCATGGACTGGTTCTGTTGGATGAAGCGGGAAATGTTTTACGTCCAGCCATTTTGTGGAACGACCAGCGCACGCAGAGTCAGTGTGATGAGATCCATCAAATTATTGACAGGGAAAAATTTATTCAGATCACCGGCAATGTCGCTCTAACCGGATTCACCGCGCCGAAAATTTTATGGGTCAAAGAAAATGAACCGGAAGTTTACGCGAAGGCAAAACATGTTTTATTGCCCAAGGATTACATTCGGTATAAGTTGACCGGCGAATACGCGATGGATAAAGCGGATGGCGCAGGCACGGTCTTGTTCGATTTGAAATTGCGCGATTGGTCTGATGAAGTTTTATCAGCGTTTGAAATTCCGCGCACATGGATGCCGAAAACTTTTGAAGGGATAGAGTTCACGGGCCATGTCACAGCGGAGGCCGCTTCACTCACTGGATTGAAAATTGGAACACCGGTTGCGGCAGGCGGCGGTGATCAGGCCGCAGGTGCTGTGGGGGTGGGCGCTGTGGAACCCGGCATTGTTGGTTTGACTGTTGGGACAAGCGGCGTGGTGTTTGCAACCACACCATCTGCATTGATCGAGCCCGAAGGACGGCTGCATGCGTTCTGTCACGCTGTGCCGGGTATGTGGCACTTCATGGGCGTGATGCTTTCGGCAGCCGGAAGTTTGCAATGGTATCGCGATACGCTTGCGCCAGACATAAGTTTTGATGATTTATTAAACGAAGCAGAAGCGATTCCTGCTGGAAGTGAAGGATTGCAGTTTCTGCCGTATCTTTCCGGCGAACGCACGCCTCATCCCGACCCGTTAGCACGCGGCGCTTTCATCGGCTTGACTCTGCGCCACAGCCGCGCGCACATGACACGCGCCGTGTTGGAAGGAGTTGCGTTTGGATTGAAGGATAGTTTTACGCTCATTCAAAACGCTGGATTGGACACGATCACACAAGTCCGTGCTTCGGGAGGCGGAACAAAAGGTGCGCTATGGCGGCAGATCCTTGCTTCTGTTTTAGAGGTGGAACTGGTCACGGTCAACACCACGGAAGGCGGGGCTTACGGGGCCGCATTGCTGGCGGGTGTTGGAGCAGGTGTCTGGCCGGACGTTGCAAGTGCCTGTAAGGCATGTGTCAAATTAACGGGAAGCACACTGCCAGACCCCAAACAGATGGATGTATATCGAAGATCATACAAAGTATTTCAAGGACTATACCCCGCATTGAAATCCACGTTTGGTGACATGCAATAGTCAGGCTTTTTTCAGTGTATAGCGAATAAATTTCTTGCGCAGGGATTATGTTTTTTTAAGGAAGAAATAAACGAGCGCCCCTATGCATAGGGGCGCTCGTTTATTTCTTGATAGTTTATTCTCTATGTGGTGGGTATAAAATGGGCGGGGCGGAACTTATACCCGTAAACATGATTTGTGCCGCGCTGGGCTGATCCGATTGCGGTTGTGAAAGGGAAAATGTGGAGGAGTCAAAAACAGATTTTTTTGGCCTCATTTATAAGATGAGATTTGATATGGAAGACACACCTTGATACCTGGTCGATAATAGCCACTTCCTATGCATGATTTACACATTATCGAGCCTTCACAACAGATTTCCCTTTCATTCATAATCTCCTCGCCACATATGTCGCAATTGACGCGCATGCCGGGACGGGAGATGATATGTTCGATGGGTGTGTTCAAAAAGACTTCCTGAACAGTTAGCATATCTTCATCCGGCATGGTTTGATAGGCCTGCATCTGCGCGAAGTAGTGGCGCGGCTCATCTGTGACGAATGCGCTGGCTCGCTCGCGGATGTCGATTACCGGCGCAACGCGAACGGCTCTACCGGTTTGTGTGTCCACGAAGGTAGCGGCGGCTTTGCCGTAATCTTCCACGCGCAAGGTGCGATGACCGACGGTGCAGTTTGTCGCGGCGGAGAGTCCATCGGCGAAACAGCCGTCTGTTTCGGTGATGACGAGCAGCCGCTTCGAGCCTTGATCCGCTTCCAGTTGCAATGACCCGATGCCTCGGAGGCCGATGCGGACTCCGAGGATCTGGCGCGGGCACAAGTGATTGTGATCACGGGCGGATTTTTCAAGCAATGCAGATAAGTTATTCATTTCATGCTCCTATACAAAGCGGAGAGTTACGGCTGAGTTCGGGACAAAATGCGCATGCCTCCGCCGTAAGGATGATCTGTTCGGCATGACGAAGCGCATTCGAAAGGACATGACCACCAGCCTCCACAGTGCGCCAAAGACCGTCACCGTTACTAGTTCGCGCGTTGTAAATTTCACATTTCTTCTATTCGAGTTTGCGAGCCACCATTTGTACAATGCGTCTTGATTTACTGCGGTGCATCGAATGTGAAATTCGCTGAGTCTCTTCATAGTGGATGATGTTCCAATCCGCGAAGGCATGTTTCAATTCCTGCGGTTCCAAATAGTGATGCGGGTTGCCGTCTGTTTCAGGCGAGTAGGATTCATCCCGTACAAAGGTTTCGAAGAACAACAATCCGCCGCGCTTTATGGATCTGCGATATGTGGATAGGAGCGGACGCGACAGGAAATAAAAATTTAATACAACATCGAATCGATTCGATGGCAGCCACGGATTTTCCAGGTCCATCAGTGCGAAGGAAACGGGCAGCGCCTCTTTCTGGACCTCAGACTGGACGATGCGTAAAGCGGCATTTGACACGTCCAAGGCGATGACCTGCCATCCCTGACGGGCGAGGTGCAATCCGGTGGGTGTTGTGCCGCAGGCAGCATCGAGGACGAGCCCGTTGCGGGGCAAAAGATCTTGATGGGTGGTCAGCAGGTTGCGCGGGGATTGCAGATTTCGCCAGCGCGCGTCTTTCGTGTAGCGGTCATTCCAGATCATTGCATCAGGATGCGACATGGACAAAACCTTCAGCGTGGATTCTGCTTCCCGAAGCAGGAGCAATCTTCCCGTCGAGAATAAGGCGATCTTTTTCCATCAAGATGACCCGTTTTACATAGTGATGGACGAGTTTGAAATCCTGCGTTTGGATGTCGCTATCCTCATAGCCATTGCGATGGGCTAGGCGGCGCTGTTCGCCCGTCTGCAGATCTTTGAGACCGATGCTGACCTTTTTGTTATTAATAAAAACGGATGGGGAAACCAGACCGCAGAGGTTCAGTCCGCGCGCGCGGGCACGTCCGACCAGATCCTGGCACCAGAGGGTTTTCCCTGCCCCTCGCAGACCTGTGACCAGCAGCAGCCTGGGTTTATTTTTATTCGGAGAAATCAAACTCGCCAGCAGAGCGCCAGGCGAGTTTTTAGAGAGTTGCATAGCCATTGGCTCCTTTTCAATTCGATCCCGTTTGCCTTCAGGATCTCGGGAGGCATCCCTGTTTCCGGGGAGACCCTTGCCCCCTTGCGGGGACCGTCCACTTTGCCGTGACTTGCGTGGTAGGCAAAATGGATCGGAGTGTTTTTTTATGAGACGAAATTCGTCTGTTTTTATGATAATGGCAGATGAGTTTTTCTACATCATCATTCCGGGGTATTTTGTCTCTCACCCAAGTGGGTGAGCAGACCTATTTTAGCAAATCCTTCTTGACCTTTTCCATTTCATCAAGGATGTCTAACTCCGCTTTCAATTCGCTGGAAAGGGAAGTGAAGTAGGATTTTACGTTCTTGATGAACTTGCCGATCTCTCGCGCCGAACGCGCCAGGCGTTCCGGTCCGAGGATGATGGCTGCCAGTAAGATGATGACGATCAGTTCGTTGCCGCCGATCCCAAAAATATCCATGTCAACCTCTGCCGACGATCGCGGCTAAAACAATGCTGATCAGGTACAACCCCATCAGCGGCGCCATGACCAAGCCCATGTTGACCGGGTCCACTGTCGGGGTGACAGATGCGGCGACGATCGCCATGATCACGATGGCATAGCGCCATCCGCTCAGGAGTTGTTTCGCCGTGACGAATTTCAACTTCGCCAGGAACATGATGATCATTGGCATTTCAAAGCAGACGCCGATCCAGAACATCAGGCTGGTGACGAATTCAAAATAGTTTTCCGGGCGTACCTGCGTGGTGATGCCCATGAAGCCGGTCAGGAAGGGGATGGCGGTGGGCAGCATGACGAACCAGGTGAATGCCACACCGCCAGCAAACAGCAAGGTGGCGAATGGAACCATGACGAGCAGCCAGCCGCGCTCATTGTGTTTCAACCCCGGCAGGATGAAAGCCATGATCTGATACACGATGATCGGCATGGCAAGCACAAACCCGCCGAGCAGGGAGACCTTCATGAAGATGGCGATATTCTCGGTCAGTTCGATGGAGACAAGCTTTGACATCCCGCCGATGGGCGTAGCAAGGTAGCCAATGACCTGCTCGGAGAATACGAAACTGATGCCGGTGGCGATCATCAATGCCAGGAACGCCTTGAAGACCCGAATCCGCAGTTCGTTGAGGTGATTGAGCAGCGGCGCGGAACCTTCCAGTTGAACGCTGGCTTTTTTATGGGCACGCCCAAATGCGCGAAATACATCGCGCCATTTACGTTTGTCCTTCTTTTCAGCGGTCACATTTGCGGTCACGGAAAACGCCTATCCTTTTTTCTCGCTGGCGTCGGAGGGGTCTTCATCGCCCTTCAGCCCATTGCGGAAGTTGTTCATGCCCTTGCCCAGTTCGCCTGCGATCTTGCTGATGCGTCCCACGCCGAACAATAGGACGAGGATGACGAGGATGATGATCAATTCTGTGGTTCCAAGATGAAACATGTTATTTCTCCTTATATATCTTTTGAAAGACGGAATGTCTGTGGTGTGGTGATATCCACTTTGAGTTCGCGCAAGACCGGTTCGTCATTGCGCGCTTCGATCACATGACTGGTGATCCCAACATCGACGTTGAGCTTTTTCAAGCTGCTGATCTGGTTGACGTGGAATTCCAGGCTGTTTTGTTCTTCACTGAGAACGTACTCGCGATAGCCTGCCTTGTCGAACACTTGCTTCACGGCGGGAATATCCTCACCGAAGACCTTGGCGGTCTTGAGGAAGTAATCGCGCTGTGAAAAATGGATGCGTGCAGGCAGGCGCTGTCCGCTGTTTTGTTTGTAAAGCTGACCGGTATGTTTGTTCTCCAATGAGCAATAATGCACGCCAAGCTTCAATCCCTTTTCGAGCGCAAAATCGACCAGATCCAGGCAAACCAATTCACTGCCCGCGATGGGAAGTCCGCCTGCATACCAGTAGTCGTACAGCACGCGGAACGGTCGCGCCTTGACCTTGTATCCCTTCTCGCGATAGGCTTCGATATTATTCAACGGGAAGCAGAACTCCAACAGGTTGACACCAAAGATGCCCAACTCTTCAAGACGCAGCAGAACATCCTTCATCTCTTCCAGCGTGTTCGGCAGGACGGGCATCTCTACCATCACGCTCGGGATGTACTCACGCGCGAGGGCGATGCGATCATAGGTGTGCATCTGTCCCTTGGCGAGATCGTGCATGCGGATGCTGAAACGGATTTCCTTCAAGCCGGACTTTTGCAATTCTTCCAATGTAGTGCGGTCAATATGATCGCCGCTGGTGTAAAGACGCGTGTGCGAAGCGGGATACAGTTCGCGCGCGTGCTCGAAGAAGCGATAGGTCTCTTCTTTGTGCAGGAGCGGCTCGCCTCCGGTCAACGCGATGTGCCCAAGCGCAGATTTCGATGTGTGGGTCTCGTCAAGTTCCGCGACCACGTCACGGGTGTGTTCGCGGAAGTATTCGTAATTTTCCTGGTTGGGGTTGAAGCAATAAAAACAATCGCGATGACATTTCAACGAAATGAAAAATGTCGAACTGTTCGTGCCGGTCTGACAGGCGACACAGGAAGGCGAGATGCGATTGGTGTAAATGCTTTTGTCGCCGTTGCGGATGGTTGCGCTCTTCTTCCGCAGCGCTTCGGTCTTTTCCGCCACAAGCGCGGTCGTATCTTCACTATCGACCTCGAGCCCCATTGCTTTTACCCGATCCATAAAATCCTGATAGATCTGCACGTAGATATTCGCATACTCGCGCAGTGCCGGGTTTTTGATTTCGAGCAGGCTGGATCTTGTTACATCTACGATCATGAGCGGGATTCTCGTAATACTTTCTTCGGCATCATCGAGCCGAATGGATGAGCGCGGCGATACTCGCACAGCGGACATAACTTCATGCCATCACGTGCCGCCATTAATGACTTGCATCGGTCACACCGGACCAGGGAACCTGATTCGACGACCTGAGCTTCTTTCACGCCGAAAACTTCTTCAAAGATCGGAGCATGGTTTAGTGAAATTGCATCCGGCATGCAGACATGCTCGCAAAGATCACAGCCGATGCAGTTCTGCGCCGAGAATGTCAGGCGGTGGGTCATCGCTTCGTCGTTCTTTTCGAAGCGCAGTGCCTCGGTGGGGCAGGCTCGTCCACATGTGCCGCAGGCAGTGCAGGCTTGTGAGATGGTGAGCGTGGCGAAGTTTAATTCATTCAAGCCAGCACTCGAATCTAATTCAGGTAAGTGTGAAACCGCAGAAAGTAATCTCAATCTGTCGCGTCCCGGCTGGCGTTTGGATGCGGTGACACCGTTCTCCATCGCGCGCGCTAATGCCACTTGACCCTGCTTCGCCATCATGCGGAATAGGTCACGGCGCGAAAGCGGTGGATCCTTCGCGCCCCACAGCGGACGTTCCACAGGCGTTTCGATCTCGTCTACGCAGATGATGGAGATGTCTTTTTCATTTGCCGATAAAAAACGTGTCGCTTTTTTGGTTTGGAGATGAAGCTGCGAGTGAAGCGAATGCCACTTACAGTCCGAGCAACTGTCAGCGCGGAGGGTGAGGCGTTTTATTCCCAATGCTGAGAGTGCCAGCAAAGTGCCAGTTCCCAAGCCCGCGAGGCATCCGTGAATTTGAATCCCGATGGATTCTGAACCGACGCCGCTTTCGGGGTGCGGGTGAAGTCCGCAGAGAAGTTCAACGGTCTGATCTTCGATGTGCGTAGCGGAAGTCAATAAATCAGCCACATCGTCATCCGCGTGAAATGCGCCGACTGGACAGACAGGCAAACACGCGAGGCAGGATTCGCATTTTTCCGAGTCAAGTGACGGCGGCTTGCCGATGACGATGGCTTGAACGGGACAAATCTCAAAACACGCCGCGCAATCCGAATGCTGGTCCTGCGCGTGCAGGCAGCGTTTCGGATCCAAAGTTATCTGGGAACGGTCGATGGAAGCGAACCGTTCGGCGGCGTTCAATAAACTCACAGCGTGACCTCTTTTGGCATTTTGATCTCAAGCGTTTCGGCAATGGCGAGCAATGCGCCGTGCGTGAGATGCGCGATACCGCGGTAGAAATCGGTGGCGGCATGCTGCTTGACGAGCTTTGCCCAAGCTGGTCCCCAGCGCAGAAGATGCTCGGAGAGAAATTCGCGCTGGGCTTGCAGGATATCGTTTAATTTATTTTCGTCATTCAGTTCGATGGCTTGTAATGCCAGTGAAGCCAGATGCGCGATGAACAGCATTTCGAGTCCGATATGGTCATCGGGTTCCTTGTTGATGCGTTCCGCCTGCAAACCGAAACGCGCGTACCATTCGCGGACTTGCAAGGTCTGTTCCTGGAATACCATCCTTTCGCGATTGTAATAAACCGATTCCCAGGGGGGTGTGCGGTGGACATCCAGCCCAATGAACAGGCGGGTGTAATCGAGCTTCAGTTCTGCAAACTCTGTTTCTAAGATGCCGTTCGTTTGAGCCGTGCTCCATTGTTGAAGAATTTCGAAGCCGCGGATGATTTCGGGTTGCTCGGCGCCAAAAGGGATTTCGGAAAAAATTTGTTCGAATACCAATCCTTCGAGCCATTTGGCATCCGGTTCGTTGTAGAGCACCTTACCCAATAATCTCAATAATAAATTTTCACCCACCAGAGTCGTTGTCAGATCGTCAGTGACTACAGCTTCATATTTCATATGTGTCTCCAAATATTAATTGTGTGGTTTTTTAAAGCCGTATTTCCATGATGAGTATATTACTCCGATTAACAATGCCACAATAGCAATCGGTACTAAGATGTAGGTTACAAATGTAATCACTTGGGCAATGTTTATTCCTAATCGGGCGAACCAGTCGCGAATCCGGGATCCCAGGGAAAGCTCCCAGGTGTTTTGAAGGGGAGAAATCGGATCGGGGTGCAACGCCGCAAACACCGTTTCATTGTATGGTACGGGGATCGGCTGGAACGATTCAGACAGCGCAGCCATTTGTCCGCTGCCCAATGCGACTTCATATCCCTCCTCGGTTCGGAGGGTGGCTTCACCTTCAGACAGGTAGATCCAGCCGCCTTGCAGGGGCGAAAATTCCACAGCAAACGTGCCACTATTCAACGTAATTTGTATACCGGCAACGGATACATTCAAAGATTCTTCAACTTCATTGTTTCCCCATATCCAGCCTTTCTTCAATGTGATGTTGCCGTTATCTTCTTCAAAATCCGTTTCTGAAGGGAGGATGACCCTACCGTTGCCCCAGGGTTGAATGTGTGTGTCTGGACGCAGGACTAGGGCAAAATTTTGCGAACTGGATGCGGATGCCACTTTTGCCTGACTATAGTATCCGGGAACATCAGCGATCACTGTGGTTTTTGATGAGTCCCAGCCGGACAGTGTGTATGTTCCGCTCAGCGGGTTCAATTGCGCGCTTGTTTCCGAGTTGGATGTGACCCATCCAAAAGGCAGAAAGTTTCCATCCTCGTCCTGAATGATTCCCGAGATGGCAGACGTGGTCGATTTATCCAACTTGATACTAATGGAGGCTTCTGCTTCTTTTGTCAGATCCACTTGGATCGCTTCCGCTTTATAGCCGAATCTGTCAAGCGCCGGGTCGACGAAAACTCGATATTCGCCGCCTGGCAGCCGGTCAAAGTTGAACGCATTGTTTTCAATGGCTGCTTTTTGATATGCGCCATCCGGCAGGTGAACAGCCCAAATATCCAGCGCTTCGGAAAGTTCCGCGCCGATGATCTTCCCGCTGATCTGACCGCTCATTTTCTTTACATAAATTGTGACCCGATCATGGCGGGCGGCTCCGGCAGGCAGTTCCAGAAAAACAGGCTGCACACTTTCGTAGAGATACCCGCCCAGCATGGCAGGTGGGATTGTGATCTTGTAGCTGGTCGGGAACTGAGATAGCGATTCCAAAGAGAGGCTGGCAATCCCATCCGCGCCGCTGATCTGGCTTGAATATCGGTTGCGCCATTCGTACAGGATGGTCGTGGCGTGAATTGGCAAGTCAGCGATGGGGTCGCCGCTTTCCTCGTCCACAACCTGAATTTCCACCAATGCGTTTCCACTGGTATCGACAGTGACCCAGCGCTCATCGGTAGCTTTTTGTCCATCGGACAAAGCTGCTGTAATCACAAAATGGACTTCGCCAATTGGAAAAAATATCTGGCTTTCAAAATCCTCATGACAAAGGGAGCAATCCGGGTCTGCCGCCTTGGCTCCAGCCACGATGGTAGCGCCAGCGGATTAATAAGCTGCTTTGAAAGTAAAGTTGCCGTCCTGATCTGGCTGTGTGAATAACTCTCCAACCAATTCCCTATCAGACCATATTTCCATTTGTACGGTAACGTCCGCTTTGTCGCCCGGATAAAATACATGCCCTTTGACAAAGACCGGCGACATATTAATTCCGTTGGAATACAGGATTTCCCCATTGGTTGGATAGTTGATATGGACGGCTATATTTTCCGAGGAAATCGGAACCCCGATTGAGTGGGTTGGGAAGGAAAACGAAATATTCGAAATTGCCTGTGACGAACGCGGAAAGGAAACACACCAATTCATACTTATTCCGCTGGGATGACACGTTTCGCAACTGACCTGAATGACCCTAGGCGGCGCGTTGAATCCGCGCGGGTGGTGACAGTCGCGGCAGTCACTCGAAGTTGGCGGTTGGAGAACTGCTGGTATTTCCTGGTCGAGCTGCCATAATCGGGCAGTATTGTCGCTTGAGGTGGAAGCTAATACGTTTCCATCGGGGGAGAATGCAACATCGTAAACAAAATCAGTATGCCCGACCAAGGTGCGCATCAGACTGCCGTCAGTCGTATTCCACAATTTGACCGTGGTATCCACGGAACCGGTCGCCAAAATGGTTCCATCCGGTGAGAAGTCGAGTCCAAGTACGCTGGATTGATGACCGGAGAGGACAAAATCCATCTGCCCGGATTCCACGTCCCAAATCCGCGCAGTGGCATCGAACGCACCGGAAGCCAGTTTTTTACCGTTCGGCGAGAATCCCAGGCTTCGCACCCAATCCTTGTGACCAGTCAATGTTTTTATTGTGGTCCCATCCGAAACTCGGATGAGTAGGATACTTGAATCTTGTAAACCCACTGCCAGATTTTGGACATCGGGTGAAAGCGCCACGACCCTGGGTCCGGTTAGGTTATCGATCGTTAATTTCAACGACCCATCGTTCATATTCCATATGTTGAGTACATTATCGTCACCAACGGTGACCAGTGTCTTTCCGTCGCGTGATATCGCAATGCTTCGCACCCAGTCAGTATGTTTTTTTTTAATTACCCACAGGGAAGTACCTTCTGGCAACTGCCATGATTGAATTGTGCCATCGAAAATACCGGCAACAATGGTGCCCCCGTCGGGGGAATATGCTACACTGCGAGCCCAATGTTCGGTCTCTATAAAACCTTCACGAGATAATGAATTTGAATTAAATAGATAAACCCCTGAAGACCCGCCGATTGCCACCTGTTTACCGTTTTGGGAAAATGAGATCGCGACCCCATGCTCGTAGCCGCTGGAAGAAAGGTCGATAATTTGAACAGAATTTTCTGAATAGAAATTTTGTGATAATCCGGTGACTGGTAATCCAAAAAGAAATAACCCGCCCAGTAATACAAACTGTATGACACCTTTAATGGACATGATCAGCCTATTCAGCATGTGGGGCGGGATTGCCCGCCCCACATGGTATTTCATGCGTCTGGAGTTACAACCCGATCCGTACGTGGGTTGCGTAGAAGATAAAGCGCCCCATCACTTCGCCAGTCAGGATCAGGATCAAAGCACTGAAAACCAGCGTGGACAAGGTGCCTTCCTTCCAAAGGATGGAGGCATTGCGATAAATGTAAGTAGCCAGAATCCCTGCTCCCACGAAGACGAAGATGAGCCGCAAGGCAAATATGACGCCAAAGGTGCCCACCATCATCTCCAGACTTTGCATGGCTTCAACTCCCTGCGAAGGCAGGTAGGCCATGTAGAGCGGAGTAACAAGGAATTCAACACCCAGCAGGGCGATGGAGGCAATTGCAAGCCCCTGTAAAGCCTTGCGCAACATTTCCAGCTGCTGTTCATCTTTCTTGTCGCCTTTGTTGAGGAGGGCATTGTTGACGATCAATGCCGCAGCGATGGTCGCCACGCCAAGCAGCAGGGCGGTCACAAGGAAGCTCACCGGGGTGGCAAGGGTGTTCCAGGCGGGCTGGGTGCGGATCATGTACACCATACCCATGCCATACACCTGGACGAGCCCGAGCAAGCCAGTGATCCAGCCGATGACGGTCCGCAGCACGTTGTTGCCGATCTTGCGCCACTGCATAAGGGCATATACGCCGACGAGAATTACGAAAACCACGGCGATGACCACTTCCCGGCTAAGCCAAGATGTGCCAAGGTTGGGGACGGCTTTTGCAATGTTCAGCGGGTTTCCAAGATGCAGCAGCGATGAAAGCAGGGCCAATCCCATGATCGGAAAGATGATATAGAGCGGGCCATTGGTGAATCGGTCAGGCGGGTCTACGCCAGCGATGCGGAGGGCGAGGGCACGGACGATCAATAGAACCAGCAGAGAGCCAGCCGCGATTTGTCCAAGGATTGTAAAGATGAGCAGAGCCCATTCACGAGTATCCATAATGTTCCTCCTATCAATCGATGTTCAAAACCTGCCCACCGCCAGACTGTGAAGCTCTGGTGTCCTTGTGTGGGGTGTAAACTATCGCTGGATGGGTCAGGGACGGGTCAGGCATTGGAGCCGGATCATTCAGTTCGCCATGCTTGGCTTTCAATTCTTCGATATCACCAAATTCCAGCGCGCGGTATGGACAGGCATCCACACAAGCCGGGTTCTGTCCTTGTGCTTGGAGTTCGACACAAAAAATCGCACTTAGTCATCACTTTGGCTTCTTCGTTGAACTGTGGCGCGCCGTACGGGCAAGCCCATGAGCAGTAGCGGCAGCCAATGCATTTGTCCGGGTCGATCAAGACGATTCCATCGTCACGTTTGCTGATCGCAGAAGCCGGGCATACTTCCATACAGATCGGCTTTTCGCAGTGCATACAAGCGGTCGAGACGAAGTAATGGAACACACCGCTGGGGACCATCTGATCGCCGTCTGCGACCCATTCCCCGCCGCCGTATTCATATACACGGCGCCAGCGGACACCCAAAGGTAGCTCCTTGCGATCTTTGCAGGCGATTTCGCAGGCTTTACAGCCTGAGCAATCTGCCAGGTTTACATAAAAACCAAGTTGTTTAGCCATGTTAGATCTCCTTTTAGGCCTTCTCAACCTGCACCAGGTTGGTATGTTGCGGGTTGCCCTTGGCAAAAGGTGTAGGGTGGTACTTGGTCAGGGTGTTGATGCAACCACGGATATCAACACCGTTCTCATCGGGGGTGAACCAGGCACCTTGTGGCAAACTGGTTACGCCAGGGCGAAGGCGGTTCGTGACATAAGCGGGAACCCGAACTTCACCGCGATCGTTGAAGACCTTGACCATATCGCCATTTTTGATTCCGCGGGCTTCAGCATCCAACGTGTTCATCCACAAAGACTGGATGTGCGCTTCACGCAAGGTCGCCACGTTATCAAAGGTGGAATGAGAGCGCTGGACGGAGTGATGCCCACCCATCAAGAGCGGGTATTTCTCGCGCAGCGGATCACTGACACCTTCCCATTCGGGAATATACAGTGGGATGGCCGGGATCTCTTCGGGGTTGTTCATTGCAGCCATGGTGGGGGAATAGATCTCGATTTTTCCGGTTGGGGTCTTGAGCGGATTGGCAATCGGATCTTCCACGAACGCCTTACCTGCAATAATTCCGCCGCCGCCAACTTTTTTGTAATAGCCGATTTCTTTGAATTCTTCGTAGGTCGGGAAATCTTCGTTGTTTTCACGGGCAACTGCCACGATATCGCGCAGCCAGGATCCGCGTGTTTCCCATGTCCTTCACGGAATTCAACACCAAGTCCGAGGCGATCTGCCAATTGCTCCGCCACCCAGAGCACATCCTTGGCTTCGTACAACGGTTCGATCAACTGATGGTTGAACAGAACAAAGTTCGATCTGCCTTCAGAGTTGCCGCCGGTGATGTTTTCGGCTTCGAAATGGGTGGTATCAGGCAGGAGGATGTCTGCCATCTTGGCGCTGTGGGTCATGACCACATCAGACACAACGATGAACTCAAGCTTGCTTTCGTCTTGCAGCATCTTCACTGTGCCGTTGATGTCCGAGTGCTGGTTGGTGATGCAGTTACCCGCCCAGTTCCACATGAACTTCATATCGGCGGTCATTTTTTCTGCACCCTTAATGAGGTCACGGGGTCCAGATGTCATCTCGTGACCGCGTTCGATGAAATCGGGCCACATGTAGACTGAAATCTTGGTCTTGATGGGATTTTCGCCAGCTGGGAAACCTCCAATGCTGATGTTGGTGCCGCCGGTCGGGCGGGTGCCATTTCCACCACCGGATATACCAAAGTTTCCGGTCATTGCGGCAAGGATCGGCAAAGCGCGTACCGGTTGTTCGCCGTAAGCGCGTCGCTGCATACCCCAACCCTGGAACATTGCGCATGGTTTGGTGCCGGCAATCTCACGAGCCAATTTAACGATCCGCTCAGCGGGGATGCCAGTAATGGGTGCTGCCCATTCCGGGGTCTTGGGTGTTTTGTCGTAGCCACGTCCCATAAGATAAGCCATGTAGGATGAGTTGCGAGGCGTACCTTCGGGCAGTGTGTCCTCATCAAAGCCGACCGAGTAGGTCGCCATGAATTCCTTGTCGTACGTTCCGTCCTTGACCATTACATAAGCCAGGGCGGCGATCAAGGCACAGTCTGTACCGGGGTTGATCGGAACCCAATCCGCTTCGGTGGCGATGGCGGTGTCATTGTAAACAGGGTCGATGACAATGAATTTCGCTCCGGCTTCCTTTGCCTTCAGGCAGTGGTAACCAATGCCTTTTCCGCCCGTTCTGGTAACCACGGGGTTATCAGACCATAGGACGATCAGCTTGGAATTGAGAAGGTCGTCAGAAGAGTTACTACCGCCGGCAGTAATAAAAGGCAGTGCCGCGGAATAGCAGGCGGTGCTGTAGGTTCCGTAGAAACTTACATATCCACCAAACAAATGCATCACACGCGCGATCGGTCCAACGCCATTGTAGGTATTGTCGACCCCGCCCGCGATCTGGCCTGTGGCGTAATTATAGTAAATCGCCTCATTGCCGTATTTTTCCTTGACTTCCTGCAATTTGGTGGCAACCGTATCAAGAGCTTCTTCCCATGAAATGCGCTCAAATTTGCCTTCGCCGCGCTTGCCGACCCGCTTCATGGGGTACTTTAAGCGTTCTGGTGAATAAACGCGCCATTTCTGTGAACGACCGCGCAGGCAGGGAATCGCCTTCATTCGATCAAAGGTGTCTTCAGGGTCCTGGTCAGGCAGCATGCGTACCACGGTACCGTCTTTGACCTCAGCCCAGAGAATACAACGGCTGCCACAGTTGTGATAGCAGCTTGTCGTAAAAATCTGGCTATCGCTTGCAGCAGCGGCTTTTTCGACTGTTTTCAGTCCGAAATCCAGACCACCTGCCAGTGCCGCAGTTCCACCGAGGGCAGCGCTCCATTTAAGGAAGCTGCGCCGTGAAATCACGGTATCGGTCAGGGTTTTAGTGAGGAAATCCTTTTTAGTCATTATTCCTCCAGTTAGGAAACATTTGTGTAATGAGATGTGCTCCGCAGAGCATGAATTTTGTGGGCGATCGAATATTTTTGGGCTAATTGCATGGACACTCTCCTAATCATGAAAATTCACGGCTGCTTCAGTCGGGTTTGTGTATTTATTCACGATTAGAATAACATCCAGCCCGGTACAATTCATCGCCAATTGGAGTACTCTTCACTCATCCTTTCGGGTGAGATAATAATTAGTTTCCGGTTTGGGAGCTTTCTTCGGAATGTAAGCCCCAGGGGTTATTTTCGTAGTGACAACGCTTGCAATCCACTTGATATTGAAGGTTGTGGGAATAAAAGGGGGTGACTGTATTTTTATCAAACCAGGAACTGCTCCAGGAGACCCAGACACTGCCATCCTGCAGCGGTCCAACTTGTAGACCTTCCGCGTCATGGCAGGCTGGACAGGTTACGTTTGTATGCTGTGCTCCGTGGATCGAGAATGGACCTTCGGCGACTTGAGTAGCCATGGAATGACAGCCTGAACCATTGCACAACGTATCCGTGCCGTTGGTATGGTCGCTGATCGGCGTGGCTGGAACCTGCAATGATGCTTTCTCGATTTGTTTATGGCAGTCTAGACATGCAGCCCCTGTGCTGTGGTGGTCGTGACATTCCAGGCAGGTGAAGTTTTTATGAGCGGTTTCGGCATGGTCATATCCTTCATGACAATTACTGCACAGGTCGCTGTAATCATTGACAGACTCATATTGCCCGCTGTTCTGATTCAGCCAGACGACCTCGTTTGTCATAATCCCATTCTCTGTACGATGACAGACATCGCAATGGACCTCATTTCCCTTTTGCCCGTGCGGGCTTTGTCCCCATATATTTTCAATATCCGACAAATAGCGTAGATCCGGGGTCTGGGAGGGGAGGGGGACTGTCGGAGTTGGCTGCGGTGTAGGAGCTTGCGCCGTTAGGGTTGCGGTATTTTTATCCATACCATTACAACCGGTCAAAAGAACAATAAGGAGACCGATCAATATTTGTTTCCTGGTGAATATGTGTGTCATTTTCGATGTTTACTTCCTTTCGGGAATTCTATATTCAGCCCTTGTCCGGCAAGGACAAAGAGAAGCCAAAAACCGACAATAGGCTGAATATATTCTTTGATTGTGGTGGGAGATCAACTATCGCGCGGTGAGACCAATCCATGCTTGACAGCATAGGTGGCGGCTTGCGTGCGGTTATCAAGCTGTAGCTTTTCCAAAATATTCTTGATATGACTCTTAACGGTGTTGACAGAGATCATCAGTTTGTCCGCGATTTCCTGGTTGCTGGCTCCGCTGGCGACCAGACGCAGCACGAACAGTTCCCGTTCGGTCAGGGATTGTTCGCCTTTATCTTCATCTGCGATGCGGTTCGCAACGCTCTTGAGCAGTTTCGATGCCATGGTGCGCGTCATCGCTGGTTCACCGTTGGTCACTCCGTGCAAAAGGTCGAATAGTTCGTTCGCGTCCAGGCTCTTCAATAAATACCCGGCTACGCCGAGTTGTGCCGCTTCATACAGGTGACCGTCCCGTTCTGAGGAGGTCAACATGACCACTGCAATTTGAGGGAACCGGCGATGGATCTCCTTTGCAGCCTGGAGACCATCCAGTTTCGGCATGTAGATATCCATCAGGATCACGTCAGGATGTAATTTCTCCGCCAATTGGATGGCTTCCTCGCCCGTCTCTGCCTCTCCGATGACTTCGACCAAGTCTTCACGGGTCTTCATCAAGCCGATCAACCCTTGGCGGAATAATTTATGGTCGTCTGCTATTAAAACTTTGATTGTCATTCTTTCACCATTTGGTTTTTATAATCCCACACGGATATGTGTGGCGTAAAACAGGAAGCGCCCGATGATCTCTCCCACGAGTATCAACAGGCAGGAAAGATATACCGGCGACATCAAACCCTGCGGAGTGGTTTGCAGCCTGTACATCCTCACAACAGAAACTGCAAGTGATATGGATGCATAGACGAGAATGACCATCCGCATTACGAATAATGGCAGGTAAAGCTCTACAAGCAGACTCAGGCTTGTGCGGGCGGTCAAGTCTCCCTGAGCAAGGAGACGGATCTGGATGAACGTGATCGCTATATTCAAGGCGACCAGCGCAACCGTAAGAATGGTCAATCCCCCATTGAATTGCGAAGCACCTGGGTCCTCAGTTCCACGTCATTTTCTTTCTTGATCTCTGAAAATTTCAAATCCAACACCATCAGACAGGCAATTGCCATGATGCCCAAAAGAAGAGTCGTTGTGTAAAATGACAGGACGACTGTGGGGGAATTCCATGCCACCTGGGTTGGGATCAGATAAATGCGAGCCATGCAATAGATAAGGACGGAGCCAAACATGATCGCCAGCCAGCCCAGCCCGGTGATCAAGCTGCGGCGGTGGGTTTGAAAATAGGTTAGATACAGCACGCTCATCGTTGACATAAAGAACAGCAGCGAGAATACGATTTCCCGGCTCAACCACGATGATTTGAAGTTCAACACCGCCAGATAAGAGTGAAACGGTTTGCTTAAATGGAAATGCGCGCCGCCCATGGCGACCACTGCCGTGAAGGCGATCACTAATATTGGATTGCTGATGATGCGGTCGATCTCCTGTACGCTGAATTTCGACCCAGCCAGATAGCGGATCAGCCATAGAATGGCAAATGCGCCAACTGCCAATTGCATCAGGATCGTGTAAACAGGTAAAGCCCATTCGCGGACGTTCATGCCAGTTCTTTCATTTCAAAATATATGGTTCTCAATGGAGCACCACGCTTTGCTTTTGTAATCTCTCCGGCTGGAGGCAGGGTAGCAAACACTCGATACTCGTACCATTCCCATTGCCAGACTTGATGTTCAACTGCCCGCCCACGCTTTCTGCCCGCTCTCGCATCGTTTGCAAGCCGAAGTTGCGCTTCGTGCCTGCAGCCCGGAAGCCAATTCCATCATCCATGACCTGCATGTGGATATGATCGCCTCCCCCATGATTTTCCTTCCTGATCGACACTTTTACCTCTAGAGCCTGGGCGTGCTTTCGGATATTCGTCAACGCCTCCTGCAAAATGCAAACAAGCTGAACCTCAGCGACAGAGGAAAGATTCAAATCGCCTTCCACCTGGAAAGCGAACTTGGTCTTAATACCCATTTGAATGCCGAATTCGGTCAGATATTCTTCCGCAGCAGCATCCAATCCCTTTTCCTGCGCAAGCGTTGTCCGCAGACTCAAAATGTTCTCGCGTACATCTGCATGTGCGGTCTGAATTGCCTGCCGCATCTGCGTCAGTTCATCTTGTAGTTTTTCGACCTTGCCCTGTTTCAATAGAGAGCCAAGTGTTTGGGTTTGCAGGTTCAAATATCCGAGTACTTGCGCCAGACCATCGTGCATTTCGCGCGCAATGCGCCCGCGTTCCTGAACGATGGATAATGATTGAAGTTGGGATGTCATCAACCCATGCTGGATGGCAATCGCGACCTGGTCCGCCATACTCTCAAGCCAGATCATGTCCGTTTCAGAGAACGGATCGTCTTCAAAGCGCGCGATCCACAGTGCGCCAATATTCGTGTTTTCCAGTTTCAAGGGGACGATGACTGCGGCTCTCGCCAGTTCGTTTGTGAAAAAACAAATGCCATCGAACATCTCGACTGCTTCGCTACCCTGTGAAAGATAGGAGTTCGAGCTTCGCATCACATCCAGGATGAGAGGATTGGTGACGGCTACGGAGACATTCGCCACCAGATGGATACTCCTGCTGTTCGAATAGCATTTTAATTCGAGGCTTGAATTTTCCTGATTTTGGATCGCCACGCCGACGAAATTTGTCCGTAGCAATTGGTGGACGGTATCCACAATGTAGACGAGGATATCATCCACGTGTTCGAGTTCGGCAATGCGGCGGCTGATGTTGATCAGCGCATTCGTCCAGTTCTCAGTGGTCTGACGCGCAAGGATCTGAGCCTCGAACGCCTCCCACTGGGCGCGGTCACGATCCTCTTGCAGCGCGCGCACCTGACGTTTGCGAATAGCTTCGAAGACATCCAACGCTTTCACAACGAAATAGGTGACGATCACTGCGGAGAGCAAGCGCCAGATCTCGATCGGGATCCCTGTGGTATTGAGGACGCTTTGATAGTCCAGCCAGGCAGTCAGACCATATTGTTCGCTGACTTCAATTCTCTCCCCGCTGAAAGCGTTATGGATCACACGGTCATAGTTGTAATAAGAAACAGGTCCATAGGGCGCGGCTAGGACGATCAACCCCATCACCACAGCTTCAAAGAGGAATGCCAGCCCTGCTCCAAGCATCAAATTGGAAACATCATAAAGACCCAACTTCCGCTGTGCGTACCATTGACGCAGAAACCCGATACCAGCGAGGAAACTGCCCGGCATATAGAGCAGGTAGCGGGTCCAGATTTCGATCGGGATCTCGATGGGGGAAGGCGTGATGAACGTCGTCACCGCATATGTGATGACGAATGCAATCGGGACGATCAATATCCCAGGGATGAATATGCTCCAAGCGGGGAGAGGGTTTAGGTTATTGAGCATTCCCCAGCCAAATCTTAACAGCAGTAATCCAGTCAGGAGGTGGACGATGATGCGAACAATGCTCAAGATGCTTGATATCTCAGCGAGTGTGCCACTGGTCAGGAACATATCGACCCAACCGGCGACGCCTCCAACAATGCCAAAAGAAGCCAGCCACGGCAGCTCCTTTTTTAGTGGAAAATCTCCCTCTCGCCTTAACTGCAAATACGCGGCAAGCCCCAGACCTTCAAACGCCAAGCCATAAAAGAAATAGAGAAGAATCACGATTTTTGCTTTGAGCGGGCATGACCTTGTTTTGTGATTTTTTTCTCAATCATTATAGCGTTTTTTTCCCCGAATAACAATTGAACAAAATCCCAATTTAGTTAATTTTTGTCATATGCGCTTTTTAGATGCCAATGATGGTATTTGCTTCCCAGTTGCGATCTGATTCTCTATTTCACCCAACCTATCACCGCTAAGTTTTTCATTGTCCTCGCGTGGGATATTGATGTGGATGTCAATTTGGTCAAGCAGGGATCGTGAGTCGTTTGATTGAAGTCCCTTGACAACCTGTGGATGAAAACATAAAATAGTTTCAATACTTAACTATTAATAAAATTATATATATTGGAAGGTTTCGATGACCCAATCCGATCGATTAAGAGAGCAAGCCCTGGACGGTTTTTGGGAAACTGTCCCGTCCCTTTGGAATTTCGTCCGCTCCTATATTCGCGTTACAGCGACGAGCAATTTCGACGTCACAGTCGAACAATTCCATGTTTTGCGTTTCGTGCGCAAAGGCATGTCCATCAGCGAATTGGCGACCGCCAAGAACATCAGCCGTCCGGCGATCAGCCAGGCAGTGGATGCTCTCGTGAAAAAAGGACTGTTAACACGCACCCAAAGCCTGAACGACCGCCGCTATGTGGAATTGACCCTGACCAGCGAGGGTAACGCGTTATTGGATTCCGTATTCAAGGAAACACGCCAATGGATGAAAGAACGGATGAAAAAACTCTCCGCGACCGAATTGGAAACCATTGCAAGGGCGATGGACGCCATGAAGAAAATGCTTGACTAGTCGATATTTATGTCCCAGATCAAAAAACTTCTCTATTTTATTGAACCGTATTGGCGGCGCAGTCTCGTGTCGCTCCTTTTGCTGCTCTCCGTTGTCGTCATGGACCTGACCCTGCCGCGCCTGATCCAACGTGTGATCGATCAGGGGATCAACGGCAGGAATATGCAGGTGGTCATTACCACCACTATTTGGATGCTCGTCATCTCGGTACTGCAGACTCTGTTTGCGCTGGCAAACAATCTGTTTTCGATTCAAGTGGGGGAGAGTGTGGCACGCGACCTGCGGGAAGCGTTGTTTCTCAAGATCCAGTCGTTCTCGTTCGGAAACCTCGACCATCTCAACACCGGGCAGTTGATGGTGCGCCTCTCCAGTGACACGACTGCTTTTCAACGCATGGTGCAAGTTGCGTTGCGCATCGGGACACGTGCGCCCCTGCTGATGATCGGCAGCATCATCCTGATGTTCGTCACCGACAGCCGGCTGGCTTTGATGATCCTGCCGGTCCTGTTAGCCACCTCGATCGTCATCATCTTTTTCGTCTCGCGCATGGGACCGTTATTCATGACCATCCAAAAGAAATTGGATAAGCTGAACACGGTCTTGCAGGAAAACATTGCCGGGGTACGCTTGGTCAAATCCTTTGTGCGCGAGAAGCATGAGGGCAGCCGCTTTGCGGTCGTCAACGAAGACTATGCCGATCGCAATACCCATGTCATGCGCTTCATGGCAACGCTTTCGCCTGCGATGAGTGTCTTCGTTAACCTCGGCATGGTGATCGTCATTTGGGCAGGCGGTATTCAGTCGGTGCAAGGGGATGTCTCCGTAGGACAGATCGTAGCTTTCATCAATTACCTGCACACCACCATGGGTCCGCTGGGCATCATGGTCATGCTGGCAAATGTTGTTGCCGCGGCAAGCGCATCAGCGGAACGCATCAATGAAGTGCTGGAGACCATCCCTGAAGTGCAGGATGTGCCCGAGCCGCAGAAGCTGCCTGAAGGGCGCGCGAAGCGGATCCGCTTTGAGGGAGTAGACTTTCACTATAACGGGATCAACGATGGGCTGGTATTGAACCGCGTGGACTTCGTCGCAGAGCCCGGACAGACGGTCGCCATCCTCGGTGCGACCGGCGCAGGCAAATCATCCATCGTCAATTTGGTACCGCGTTTTTATGATGTGACATCTGGAAAAATCACCTGGAATGGTGTGGACGTGCGCGATGTGCGCCAAAGCGATCTGCTGCTGGATGTAGGCATCGTGCCGCAGGAGACGATCCTGTTCTCTGGCTCGGTACGTGACAACATCCGTTATGGCAGATCCAGCGCAAGTGAAGAGGAAGTGATCGCTGCCGCACAGGCGGCACAGGCGCATGATTTCATTATGAACCTGCCGAACGGATACGACACGCGCGTGGAAGAACGCGGTGTCAATCTTTCAGGCGGACAAAAACAACGCCTCGCCATCGCCCGCGCCTTGTTGCTACGACCCGCGGTTTTGATCCTCGATGACAGCACCAGTTCCGTGGATGTGGAAACTGAAACCAAGATTCAGGATGCCATGAAATCGTGGCTACAGGACAGCACAAGTTTTGTTGTGGCGCAGCGCATCAGTACGGTGTTGCACGCCGATAAGATCCTGGTGGTGGACGAAGGCAAAATTGTGGCGCAGGGCACGCACAGTGAGTTGATGCGAACCAGTGCGGTCTATCAGGAAATCTATGATTCGCAATTGGGCGACGGCGTGAAGTTGGAGGCGGCATGAGCAACCAAACTCCTCCCGCCCGCTCGAACATGCAAACCATCCGTGCCGCGATGGGTCGCGGACCGATGCAGCCCGGGCGCATTGAGAAAGCCGGCAACCCGAACCGCGCCTTGTCGCGCCTGGTGCAGTATCTCAGCCCGTATACATTCACGCTGGCGTTGGTGCTGGTCTTTGTGCTCGTTTATATTTCTCTCGGCTTGCTCGAACCCTATTTGATCGGGCGCGCCATCGACCAGTATATTTCCGCCAAAAAGCTCGATGGTCTGCAGTCATTGGCGCTTCTGCTTTTGGCCGCTTATCTTTTCGACAATGCCTTTCAAGCCGCATCCAGTTGGCTGATGGCACGCATCTCACAGGATGCGCTGCGCCGTCTACGCCGCGACCTCTTCGAACATCTTCAAAAATTAACTGTCGCCTTCTTCGATCAGCACACCGCTGGAGAGCTGATGAGCCGTCTCACGAACGATATTGACGCCATCAATCAAGCTGTGTCGCAAAACGTGATCTCGCTTGTGGCAAGCGTGCTTTCCCTGGTGGGCATTGTGATCGCCATGTTCCTGCTCAACCCGTGGCTGGCGATAGCCGCCTTGCTCGTGGTGCCGATCATGTTCTGGTTCACAAACTTCATCGCCCGCTATACCCGCAAAGGATTCCGCGATCTGCAAAAAGAACTTGGCGAGATCAACGGCATCATGGAAGAATCCATCAGCGGTCAGCGCGTGGTCAAGGCGTTTCGTCGCAGCGAGTCTTCCATTGAACGCTTCCGTGCCAGCAATCAAAAGGTGTATGCCGCAGGTGTGTACGCCAACACGTACGCGCTCATGCTGATGCCGCTCACCAATGTGCTTGGTAATTTCTTCGTTATCGTTCTGGTAGGTCTTGGTGGGTATCTGGCTCTGCAAGGTCTGGCGACGGTGGGGATGATCGCGACCTTCATCGCCTATGCCCAGAATTTCATCTCGCCCCTGCGCCAACTGGCAAACATGTACAACTCCATTCAAGCGGCGCTAGCGGGAGCGGAACGAGTCTTCGAAGTGATCGACATGCCTTCAGAAGCAGACACCGCATCAGACTCCCCCTTGCCTGTTCCTGTTAAAGGAGAAGTCCACTTCACTGACGTCTCTTTCGGCTATCACCCCGATCAGCTCATCATCAAGAACATGACCCTC
The DNA here is from genome assembly GCF_016717045.1 of Candidatus Villigracilis proximus. Taxonomy (NCBI): domain Bacteria; kingdom Bacillati; phylum Chloroflexota; class Anaerolineae; order Anaerolineales; family Candidatus Villigracilaceae; genus Candidatus Villigracilis; species Candidatus Villigracilis proximus. The sequence continues at coordinate 63,206 of NZ_JADJUO010000022.1, forward strand.
GAAGCCAAAGCCGGGCAGACGATTGCATTGGTGGGTCCCACGGGTGCAGGCAAAACCACCATTATCAATCTGCTGACTCGCTTCTACGAAGTCAACTCCGGCAGCATCACCATCGACGGGTGTGACATCGGTGAGATCTCCAAGGATGATCTGCGTCAAAAACTTGGTATTGTACTGCAGGACACCTACCTGTTCGGCGACACCGTTATGGAAAATATCCGCTACGGGCGGCTCGACGCCACCGACGAAGAATGCATCGAAGCCGCCAAACTGGCAGATGCTGACCATTTCATCCAACAAATGTCGCAGGGATATCAAACCAAACTTTCAGAACGCGCCAGCAACCTCAGCCAGGGACAACGCCAATTGCTCTCCATCACCCGCGCTGTTCTTGCTGATCCAAGCATCCTCATCCTCGATGAAGCCACCTCCAGCGTGGACACGCGCACCGAGGCGAGGATCCAAAAAGCCCTGCTGCGCCTGATGCAGGGACGTACCAGTTTTGTCATCGCCCACCGCCTGTCCACCATCCGTGATGCGGACCGGATCATCGTCATTCGTGATGGCGAGATCATTGAGCAAGGTACCCATCAGCAGTTGCTGGAGGCGAAGGGTTTCTTCCATCACTTGTATTTGAGCCAGTTCAAGGGGCTCGCCATATAATAGGAACTGCTGGTTATAATCCCACAATTCATCCCCTCTCCCACTGCATTAGGTCAGACCATTGACAAGCTCAATAACCAAGAAGCGAAATTAGAGGGATACTAGAAAATTTACAGACAGGTGTCGCAGAATTGAAATAAGTCGCTTCTCAAAATGAAGAGGAGCGACAAGAACCGCGAAATAAATTTTGAGAAGCGTTAAAATCCCGGATCAGATGCAGGCTTAACGAACCTTAGTCCTGCGGCATAGTCCAAGCAGGTCTAAATTTATACCCGTATATATGATTTATGCCGCGCTGGGGTAATTAGTGTGACGTTATAGCTTTAACATTAACGCAGACTACCATTTGATAGTCTGCGTTTTGTTTGTTTCTGTGGGGCAACTTAACTACCCTGTGGCTGATTGACTGTCAGCATGCGGAGCTTGCTCAAACTTGTGTATATTATATGATTGCCCTGGCATGACAACTTTGGCGTTTCGCTTGTCTGAGAAACTGACAAATTCTTGGACGTTAGCCTTATAATGACTTTATGCCCAAGGCAGTTTTAGCCACGAAGCTTTATATTCCCTCATCTCGGCCCAACGTTGTTGTTCGCTCCCGTCTGATCGAGCGGCTAAACGAGGGACTTTCTTTCTCACATAAACTCATCATTATCTCTGCGCCTGCCGGCTTTGGCAAAACCACATTGGTCAGCGAATGGATCGCTGGGTGCGAGAGGCCGACCGCCTGGATATCATTGGATGAAGGGGATAATGATCTAATACGCTTTCTGACATATATCATCGCTGCTTTGCAGACGATTGTGCCAAATATTGGAGAAGGTGTATTGGGTACGCTCCATGCTTTACAAATTCAACCGCCATCCATCGAATCACTTCTGACAACTCTGATTAATGAAGTAGACACCATCCCCGACGACTTCATCCTCGTCCTTGATGATTACCATATGCTGGACTCCAAATCGGTGGATCAAGCGATTAACTTTCTCATAGAACACCAGCCGCAACATATGCATTTGGTGATCGCCACTCGTGAAGACCCACCGCTGCCTCTGGCTCGTCTGCGCGTTCGTAATCAACTCACTGAATTACGCGCTGTTGATCTGCGTTGTACCACATCCGAAGCCGCGGACTTTCTCAACCATGTGATGGGATTGAATCTTTCGGCGGAAGATATTGCTACGCTCGAAGCCCGAACCGAAGGCTGGGTCGCTGGCCTGCAACTGGCCGCACTCTCCATGCAGGGACACGCTGCGCAAGATACGGCTGGCTTTATCCGATCTTTTACCGGCGCCCATCATTTCGTGCTGGATTATCTACTTGAAGAAGTATTGCACCAACAACCCGAAAATATTCAAGCTTTTCTATTACAGACATCCATTCTCAACCGCTTGTGTGGTCCGCTTTGCGATGCGGTATTACTCGATTCCAATGTTCCCGGACAGGAGACACTGGAATCTTTAGAACGCGCCAATCTCTTTATTGTTGCTCTTGATAACGAACGGCATTGGTATCGCTATCATCATCTCTTTGGGGATCTGCTCCGTCAGCGGCAGGGACAAAACTTGAAGCCCGAAGAGATCGCTAAATATCACGTCCGCGCTAGTGAATGGTATGAACAAAATGGTGAAGAGGCTGAAGCATTTCAACATGCCATCGCAGCTAAAGATTTCAACCGTGCAGCCAGACTGGCTGAAAAATTCTGGCAGGGTATGAATCAAAGCTTTCAGTCGGCTGTCTGGCTTGGGTGGGTGAAGCAGCTACCAGAGAGTCTGATCCGCTCTTATCCTGTGTTGTGTGTGCAGATCGCCTGGGCATTCATGGATGTGGGCGATGTAGAGTCCAGTGAGTCCCATTTGCGGGATGCTGAGTTGTGTCTCGAAGGTTCATCCGCTGATATGAAGTTTATGGATGAAAAAGAGATTCAAACATTGCCAGCAAGAATTGCTTTTGCCCGCGCTTACAACGCACAGACGCAGCTCGATTTTTCCGCTACGATCAAGTATGCGGAGATGGCGATCAAGCTCGCCCCTGCCGGGGATGAATTCATACGCGCTGGAGCCGCAGCGATACTGGGCGGCTCGTATTGGGCAAACGGTGATTTGGATGCAGCATGCAAATCCATGAGTGATTGGATCGATAGTTCATTGAAGGCTGGCAATTTTATTTTTTCGATTGCCAGCGAGGCAGGCAAGGCGGAGATCCTTACTGCGCAGGGACATCTGCGCGAAGCACTGCGGACTTATGAACAGTCGTTGAAACTTTGCTGCATCACACGGCAGTGAAGTGAATCAAATCATAGCCCATCACCATTTGGGGCTGGCGTTGCTGCATCATGAAATGGGGAATGATAAATCTGCCGCACAATATTTTCATCAAAGCACAGAGTTGGGACGGCAATCAACCCTCGTGGATTTTCCGTATCGCAAGAGTCTTGCCCAAGCCCGGCTGAAAGAATTTGAGGGTGACTTGGATGTTGCGCTGGAGTTTCTTGATGAAGCCAGCCGCTTGTATATCAACACACCCATTCCCAATACTCGTCCTGTTGAAGCACTGAAGGCGCGCATATATCTCAAGCAGGGACAATTACCCAAGGCGCAAGATTGGGTGCGCGAATGTGGAATTAAAGTTAATGATGAACTCGGTTATTTACGTGAGTACGAACACATCACATTGGCGCGGGTGCTGATTGCTGAACATCAAAGCACTGCATCAGAAGCGAAGATTCAAGATGCGTTAAGATTGTTATCACGCCTTTTACAAACAGCCGAAAACGCAAAACGAATGGGCAGCATGATTGAGATCCTCATGGTGCAGGCATTCGCTTTTCACGCGCATGGAGAATCATCTCAAGCGCTCGAATCCTTGAAGCGTGCATTGACTCTGGCGGAACCAGAAGGCTACTTCCGCTTTTTCGTGAATGAAGGCAAGTCAATGGCAAAGTTACTGACAGCGTTAAGTCATTCACATGTAGATGAAAGACTCGAGAATTACATCCAAAAATTACTGAGTGCCTTTGGCAAAACAAAACCTGAGCCTGTCAACTCGCAGCCGCTGATCGACCCGTTGAGCGAGCGTGAGTTGGAAGTATTGCGCCTCGTTGCCGATGGACTTTCAAATGATGAGATCGGCCAGAAACTTTTCCTGGCAGTGAGCACGGTCAAGGGTCATAATCTGCGTATCTTTGGCAAGTTGCAGGCAAAAAGCCGCACCGAAGCCGTAGTCCGCGCCCGCGAGCTGGGCTTGTTGCCGTAGGTCCCCTAAACAATACTTCAAACAATACTTTCGTATCTAAACGGCAATCGTCATTGCCGTTATATTTTACGCACGTTGATTCAAAAGGTGAAAGCAATGGCAAAGGAGTATCAAATCAGGATCGAAGGACATTTGGGCAGTCAATGGGCAGATTGGTTTGATGGTTTTTCAATCACCCTCGAAGCGGATGGAAAAACGCTTCTTTCTGGACCCGTGCCTGATCAGCCGGCCCTATACGGACTGCTACGCAAAGTGAGAGATCTGGGCCTGCCCCTGGTCTCCGTCAATCAAGTTCATTCAATCAAAGGAGAAAATATCATGGCAGTTAATACATACAGAACGACGGCAAAAGTAGTGGGCGCGCTATACATTTTAGGGTTTGTTGTAGGCATTGCGGGATCGGTGCTTGGTACACCTGGTCAGCTTGACACAGTTTCTGCCAGGAGCATGATGATCGCAATCGGCGCATTGCTTTGGGTGATCGCCGCTGCTGGTGACACTGCTCACGGAGTGATGATGTTCCCGATCCTGAAGCAAAACAACGAGCGCATCGCACTCGGTTACTTCGGTGCGAGAGTCGTCGAAGCTGCTGTTATCGCAATCTCAGCTTTGTTTATCCTGCTTCAAATTCCGCTGGGTGTCGAGTTCTTGAAATCAAGCACTTCTGAAATCCCTTATCTTCAATTCTTGAGCGTTTTGTTCATACAGTCACAGGCTTATTCCTATCAGATCGGCATGGTTGCTTTAGGGATGGCTGGCTTGACGCTTTGCTACGGATTTTATCGGGCAAAGTTGGTGCCGCAGCTTTTCGTCGTCTGGGGTTTCATTGGATATGTGAGCTTTCTGCTCGGATCCATGCTTGAAGTCCTAGGCTTCAATTTACAACTGCTCCACACACTTCCAGGCGGCTTATGGGAAATGTCCATTGGCGTGTGGTTGATCGCAAAGGGATTCAATTCCTCCGCCTTTGTTTCTGAATCTACCAAAGATAAAGCGAATTGATTGCAAGCATAAAATGATCGTGTGGCAGACCCAGTCATATTTCCGTTTGCCACACATATAAATATTATCCGCGAAAAGGAAAACAACAATGACTACAAATGTAAAAGCTCAATCCAAATGACCGCCAGAATTGCCGCGATCTTAACCCTTCTTATCGTAGTGCTTGCGCCATTCAGCATGCTGTATATCCCCACAACGCTGGTTGTGCCCGGCGATGCGGCAACAACAGCCAATAACATCATGGCTTCCCAGGGATTATTCCGCGCTGGCATGGTCAGCGACTCAATTGTCTTTTTGATCGAGATCGTATTGACCGTGCTCCTCTATGTTTTAGTCAAGCCAGTGGACAAAACTCTTTCTCTGGCGGCCGCGTTTTCCCGTCTGGCGATGACCGTTATTCAGGGAATCAATTTACTCAACCATTTTATTGTTTTACTGCTCTTAAGCGGCGCAAGTTATTTGACCGTATTTGCACCAGATCAATTGCAGGCACTCGTGCTGCTGTTTCTCAATGTGCATGAATCCGTAGTTCTTATTTGGGGATTGTTTTTTGGACTGCATCTTTTGGTCTTTGGTTATCTGGTTTACAAGTCAGGTTACCTGCCAAAATTTTTGGGCGTCTTGTTGCTCATTGTAGCTTTGTGTTATTTCATTCAAGACTTTGGAAATATACTTTTTCCCCAATACAAGGCACTCTTCACTTCGATCGGTTCTCTTGCGTTTCTTGAAATTGTATTTCCCTTGTGGCTTTTGGTTAAGGGAGTCAACGTTGAACAATGGGAGAAACGCATTGCTGAGTCTGCATAAGCATAGCGAGATAAAGGTGATTTATGTCAATTAATCCATTCTTAAATTCTGAGCGCCGGCTACGTAATGGGTGGTGGATTCTCATATTTTTTCTTGTGCTTGCTGCGTTACTTGTGCCAACTTTAATAGTCGCGCAGCAAAACTCAATGGAAGTTTCCATTGGATTGCAAGCCGTTATCATCGTGATCGCTTCATTTATTTGTCAAGTACTGCGACGCAAACCAATGAATGAACTGTTGGGAGAATTTAATATGCGCTGGCTCAAGGAACTTGGCTTGGGCAGCTTAATCGGTTCCGCGCTGATGATTGTCCCCGCACTCATCCTGTGGATTTTTGGCTGGGTTCATTGGGAGTGGAATTCCGCTGGTGTCTCAACCTTACTGTCAACTGTGCTGCTCTTTGCAGGAGTTGCGGCAGCGGAAGAATTGTTGTTCCGGGGATTCGTTTTCCAGCGTCTCATTGCCGGTCTTGGCCAGTGGCCGGCCCAATTAATTCTGGCGGCTTATTTTCTGCTTACGCATTTGAATAATCCCGGCATGACAGGTGATGTTAAAGTTTTGGCGAGTATTAATATTTTTATCGCCTCGCTCGTGTTTGGGTTGGCGTTCATCCGTACCAAAAGCCTCGCCATGCCGCTGGGTCTGCACTTTATGGCGAATTTTATACAAGGGGGCGTGCTTGGCTTTGGCGTGAGCGGCACAGATCAATCGGGGTTACTGAATCCCATCTTTAGTGACGTTCCAAACTGGTGGACCGGTGGTCAATTTGGATTGGAAGCCAGTGTATTCGGTTTGGTTTGTGTTGCGACCGCATGGATACTATTTCAGAGATGGAACGCGACAAAGTCATCTTGATTTGTAAATGATCACTCCATCATGATCTTCATACGACTGCGAAGCGTGCGATGATAGGCTCCTGCCGACAAATTGAGTTGACTCATGCACCGCGCGCTGTCGCCGCCCGCATCAGACTCTGGCCTTTGTGGAACTTCATAGCGATCCATTCCGCCTTAATTCGGATTACATCCGCCCCTGAAAATTAGCTACTTGTTAGTAGTGTTGAAAACTGGCAGAATGCTAAAATCACACGAGGTTAATCGGATGGACTGAACCGTTATGATGGGTATGGGTTCAAGATTTACAAACACGATCCCGATGACCCCAATTCGATTAGCTATAACAGCATCCTTTCGATGGGGGAGGACAAAAACGGTTCACTCTGGATCGGGACTTGGGGCGGTGGACTGAATCGTTATAACCCTGCGACCGAAACCTTCACCCGCTACCTGCCCGACCTCGAAGACCTGGCAAGCCTCAGCAATGGAACGATCATTTCCATCAAAGGCGATTCAATATGGAGCATGGGAGACCAATGAACCGATTTGTATCGGTCAATGACCTATCCATCTGACCAGTGCAAGTCTCTCTCAACGACGGGGAGTCTTTTTGTTTATCTAGTGTATCATGATGGCAAAAGACACTAAAAAGGAGTTGTAATGAAAATCATTCTAAATATTCTGATTGCCACTCTTGTAATCCTGCTTTGTCTGCCAGTGGTTTTATTGCCATTGACAACCTCCGTCCCCGCGTGGAGCTGGATACTGCTCGCCCTTGCCGATGTGGTGTTAATCGTCGCTCTATTCCGCATCACTCCCGTTCGACGCGGTATCACCATTGGGCTTTCTGGTATGACTCTTGTTTCCATCCTCGCAATCATCGCTTCACAAGTCTTCGCGGCTACACCACTCATTATGGATGCAAATGGCGAACCGCTTCCAAACTCTATCGCCACACTCGAAAAAGTGAACCTGAATGGAAGCGAGCAGTGGATCACCATCCGCGGGCAGGATATGAATAATCCGATTCTGTTGAATCTTGGTATGGGCGGTCCCGGCGGAGGTGGATTTGCAACCCGTTCCCTTTTTGAGCCGTTGGAAAAATATTTTGTTGTGGTAAGTTGGGATGAGCCCGGCACGGGTAAGTCCTACAATGCGGTTCCCTTTTCCACACTGAACAAGAAACGTTTCGTCGAAGACGCTCATGCGCTGACCTTGTATCTGCGCGAACGATTCAATCAGGAAAAAATTTATGTCTATGGCGTTTCGTGGACAAGCATTCTGGGCGTTTGGCTGGTTCAGGAATACCCGGAACTATATTATGCCTACATCGGCAACGGGCAGATGGTCAACGTCATCAGGGACGACGGTATGGGCTACGAATTGGCGCTCAACTACTCGGTCGAACGGGGCGATGTGAAAATGGTGGAGACTCTCCAGCGTAATGGTCCACCTCCTTATACGGGCGAAGATATGTTGGATAAGTATGTCACCTATTTGGATGTGTTGAACGATTATATGCACTCTCCACACTATACAGTCATCGTTCCAATTGTTCCATTCGTTGCGCCGGAGTATGGGCTGGTTGACAAGATCAACCATACGCGCGGACTGATCCAATCCTTTGAAGTGGTATATCCACAATTGCAGGATGTCGATTTCACAACACAAGCCGCAAAGCTGGATGTGCCTGTCTACATTTTTGTGGGACGTGATGACGTGAATGCCATGTCGTCGCTGGTGGAGGAATATTTCAACATTCTCGAAGCGCCGCACAAAGAATTGATCTGGCTGAATGGCGGGCACGGATTGGATGGAAGTAACCTCGGGCAGTTCGTGGATGTGATGATCAACAAGGTGCTGGCAGAGACCTATCCAAACAAATGAATTACAAGGAGAAAAACTTGCTCGGTAAAAAGATACATACACAATGCATCATGCAAAAGACGATGATTGATCGACCCATCCACCTGGACAGTAAAGACTAAGATTTATTTGAAAATAAGATCGAATTGTAAAAGGAAGTTCCTGTCCGTGAGGAGAGTCCTTAACGATCCAAGTGGCTAGTATCATCGAAGCAGTGACCATTTAGAATCAAATGCAACCTCTCTACCCCTTGTCTCGTAAACAAACTGCCATTCTGAAATCACTGAATTATTGGAGACCATTATGCAGCTTACGATCAACAAGCTCGGCAAAGAATACAAACGCGGATTTTGGGGGCTGAAAGATTTTTCCCTTGAAATTAAACCTGGCATTTTAGGATTGCTCGGCCCGAACGGCGCGGGCAAATCCACATTCATGCGCATGCTCGCGACGATCACCAAACCCACTGACGGGACAATTACATGGAACGGCGTGGACGTTGTGAAAAGCCCCGACACATTGCGTGACGTGCTCGGATATCTGCCGCAGGATTTCGGCGTGTACCCAAACCTCAACGCCGTTGAATTCCTCGAATACATGGCCGCCATCAAAGGACTCGACGCCGCATCCGCAAAGAAACGCATTGATGAACTTCTGCAGCTTGTGAATCTTGTGGAAGCCGCGAAACGTCCGCTGGGCGGATATTCGGGCGGCATGAAGCAGCGCGTGGGAATCGCACAGGCCTTGCTCAACGATCCGCAACTACTCATCGTGGATGAACCCACTGTCGGCCTCGATCCCGAAGAGAGAGTCCGCTTCAGGAATCTGCTCTCAGATTTATCGGGAGAAAGAATCGTGATCCTCTCCACACACATTGTTTCAGATGTAGAAGCGACCGCCACGCATATTGCTCTGGTCAACAAAGGTCAGCTCTTGCGCGAGGACGCGCCTGAAAATCTACTCAAGGAACTTGAAAACAAAGTGTGGGAATGGACAGTCCAAAGCGACGACCTGTCTGCATTGAAACAAATGCACATCGTCAGCGGAACCATCCGCAGAAGCGACGGTGTTCAAGTGCGCGTGGTCAGCGCGGAGAAACCAGAAGCACAGGCAGAGAATACCTCGCCAAATCTTGAAGACGCATATCTCTATTTCATCGGCGGTAAACAATGAAATCAGCGCGCGTCATCTATCATTTAGCCCGCGCCGATTTTTTGGAGCGCGTGCGCCGTTATAGTTTTCTCGTCATGCTTGGGCTGGCGGCACTGCTCGGTTATCAAACCGCCATCGGCAATGTGCAGCTTCAACTCGGCGAATATCGCGGCGAGTTCAACTCCGCATGGGTCGGCGGCATGATGTCGATCATCGCGACCTTCTTCATTGGCTGGTTCGGTTTCTATCTCGTCAAAGGCTCCGTCGCACGTGACCGCGAAACAGGCGTCGGGCAGATCATGGCCACCACGCCCATGACCCGTCCGCTGTACACGCTCGGCAAATGGATCAGCAACTTCGCCGTCTTAATGCTCATGGTCGTTATCCTCGCCATCTTCGGCATCGTCATTCAACTGCTCAGCGGCGAAAGCACACAAATAAATTTCAGCGCCTACCTGCTGCCATTCGTCTTCATCGTCATGCCGCTCATGGCACTCGTCGCTGCGGTGGCCGTGCTCTTTGAGACCATCCCATTTTTATCGGGCGGCTTCGGCAATATCGTTTATTTTTTCGGCTTCATCATGATGCTCCCGCTCATCATGGAGCGGGATTTCATCAACACAAATCCAGCCATCGAACCGATGGGACTTGCCCTGCTTAAAGCCGATATGACCGAAGAAGTTCTCAAAGTCTTTCCTGACTACGACAACAGCTTCATGCTCGGCGGCATGGACACGCCCATCATCGGCACCTTCACCTGGACAGGCATCGAATGGACTCCCACCATCGTCGCCACCCGCTTCGCCTTCATCGGCCTCGCTATTCTTTTGACGTTAATCGCCGCGATCTTCTTCGATAGATTCGATCCCTCGCGTGCAAAGCCTAAGAGGATAAAAAGCATCGCCTCACCTTCTGCGCCCATACCTGTTTCAACATCTCAAGCATTACCCACGCCCCGTCTGACTCCTCTTAACGCCGCCGCGAATGGATTCAGTTTCTCAAGAGTCCTCACCGCTGAATTAAAACTGCTGCTCAAAGGTCAACGTTGGTGGTGGTACATCGCCGCCTCGGGACTCATCATCGCCTGCTTCGCAAATCCATCCACGACCACGCGTGAGATCGTTCTTCCAATGGCATGGATCTGGCCCATCTTAATTTGGTCAGCCATCGGCAACCGCGAAATTCACAACAACGTCCAGCAGTTGACCTTCTCCTCCGCGTCCCCGCTCATGCGTCAACTCCCCGCGCAATGGATCGCCGGATTCATCGTCACGCTCATCATGGCAAGCGGTGCCATCCTCCGCTACACAATTGATGGTGATCTGGTTGGCATGTTGGCACTGCTATCAGGCGCAATCTTCATCCCATCTCTTGCCCTCGCCTCAGGCGTATGGAGCGGAACCAGCAAACTCTTTGAGATTCTGTACATGGTCATCTGGTATCTTGGCCCGCTCAACAAAGTCCCCGGGCTGGATTTCATCGGCTCACACAGCAACGGGTATCCGCAGATATTCATCCCCTTTTCAATTGCATTGATCGCCTTTGCTATCTTTGGAAGGTCACGGCAATTGAGAAATTAATCAAAATAAAGCGTTTGGTGGCCCGGCCAAGTTACATTCAATACATCACAAGCATTGTCCCACGATGACCTTCGGACGATATTGCAGCGACCCTGCTAGTGGCGGTGGACTGGATCTCATCACTTCCCTCCAAGTCCGCAATCATGCGGGATAACTTGAGGATACGATGATATGCCTTCCAGCAAGCTCTTCTGCGCGGTTAGAAATGTAGATAGGCAATAAGACGAGGCTTTGGGACTGGAAACTGTCGGTTATTGCAAAAAGTGGAGAGAGCGTTTACGGGAATATTTTAACGAAAACACCCCTATACATGGGGTGTTTTCGTTTTTCTTGATAGTTTATTCTCTATATGATGGGTGCAAATCGGGAAGGCCGGAATTTATATCCGTATACATGATTTATGCCGCATTGGGATGATTGCAGTTGTCTTGTAGATGCTTTTACCTTCATCCGCATGATTTCGCTGTTTTATCCAATATTTGAGCATACCATATCTCCCCCAAGTGGCGGAGGCCATCCTTCCCCTGTTGATGGATGCGGCGGCGGAAGGTTCGTTGTAAGATGAATTCATGGTTGGTGATCTGGCTAAGATCTAGAGTCGCGGAAATGTTTAAGTTCATATATTTTATGATGGAGGTTAAAGTTGACGAATTTGTAGTCAGCCCAAAGAATGGCCATATCACTCATGTAGTGATGCGCGAAGGGCGCCTGTGGGGAAAGAAGGATGTGATCATTTCAATTTCGGCGATGGGTGAGACTCGCGAAGATACCGTGTTCCTGAAACTTGATAAGCATCAGATCGAGGCACTGCCGACTTTCCCGGTAAACAGGCGCTGGGCTTAAAGTTGAGAGTCGGGTAGTGACCTTCCCGAATATGTAGACAGGTCAAATAATAAATTACAAAAAATTCGTAGTGATGGAGAAAATTATGTTAACACAACTGACTCGTAATTGGTGGGTAGTGGCATTGCGCGGTGTGGTCGCGATTCTATATGGCGTGCTCGCGTTGGTGTGGCCCAGATTGACAATTGAAATCCTGGTTCTATTTTTTGGCGCATATATGTTTGTGGATGGGGTATTTGCGATTATCGCCGCATTTACCAATCGTTCCGGTTATGACCGTTGGTGGGTTCTTTTGCTGGAAGGACTGGTTGGCATTGCCCTTGGGAGTATTACCTTTTTACGTCCTGGCTTGACAGCCTTCGCATTGCTCTACCTCATTGCATTTTGGGCGATGATGACAGGAGTATTGGAAATTGTTGCGGCAATCCGATTACGCAAGGAAATTCAAGGCGAATGGATGCTCGCACTTAGCGGCGTGATATCGTTTATTCTTGGAATACTATTGCTGCTTTTCCCTGCCGCTGGTGTATTGACCGTTGCCTGGATGATCGGCTGGTACGCAATTCTCTTTGGCGCAATGTTGCTCGGCTTGGGCTGGCGATTGCACCAGTACGACACACATCATAAAGTAACAGCGCCTGCAACCTAGCGCGATCAAATAGATTTGGCATGGGACGGACATTTTTCAGGATTGTCCGTCTTCTCAGAAAAAGTTTAAAGGTACACAGTGGACTTTAAAGATTACTATGAAATCTTAGGCGTACAGCCGAACGTCGATAAGAAAGTTATCCAACAAACTTTCCGTCAGTTGGCACGCAAGCATCATCCTGACGTAAACCCGGGCAATAAAGACGCCGAAGAAAAATTTAAGACGATTAATGAAGCATACCAGGTTCTATCGGATGTGAAACAGCGCAAGAAATATGATGAACTTCGCGCGCAATATCAGCAATGGCAGAAAACAGGTGGTCAGCAGCAACAAGATTTCGACTGGCAAAACTGGTCAACTCAACCTGACAAAGGAACGCGCACTCAATATGCCAACGCCGAAGACTTGGAAGACCTCTTCGGAAACGCTTCGCCTTATTCTGATTTCTTCTCGAATATCTTTGGTGGCAAAGCCAATAGCGGACGAAGCGCTCCGATCAGTCCGCGCCGTGGGCGGGATGTGGAGTATGAAGTTGATCTGACGCTGGAAGAGGTATTTCATGGTGCAGATCGTTCTCTGGAAATCGACGGACGTCGCATCAAAGCCGGTATCCCTGTGGGTGTGCGCACAGGATCACGCGTTCGCCTCGCTGATCAGGCAGAGCAAGGTCAGAATGGCGGTCCGGCTGGTGACCTGTATTTGATCATCAAGATTCTGCCGAATGCCATCTTCGAGCGTGAAGGGGATGACTTGCACATGGATGTGCCACTTGATATCTTCACTGCGATTTCAGGCGGAGAAGTTCGCATCCCCACGTTGGAGAAGCCGCTCACTCTTACGATACCACCCCGTACCAATGCCAACCAAAGTTTCCGTATACGCGGCAAAGGCATGCCCCGCCTCGGTGATGCGAAGACTCGCGGCGATCTATTTGCCCGCATTACATTGGTGCTTCCTGATGCGTTAACCGATCAGGAAGTCAACAGCATCAGTATGTTGGCCTCCGCCCGGCAAAAACAAGTTCCATTCAATGAGGTCAAATTATGATTCCTGAAAACTCCCCTCCAAAAAAATATTGGTATGGTTTATATGAAGGATATGGTCGCGGAGTCAGCACCGTTTGCAAAAGATTTGGGCGTTGACGAGGCTGCAGCAGAGATGATTCTGCATTTGCGCAGCCAGGTTGTTGAATTACAGACTCGTCTACGTCAGATGGAAACTGAATTAAATGAACGGCAGACCAGCCAGCAGTTACGTCTGACTCGTTATCGCGAAGTCTACTACGAAGCGACCTGGATGGAACTGGAAATTAAGGAATGATATTACGGAGAATGATATGAACCTCGATAAGTACACACAAAAATCTCAGGAAGCCTTACTCGCTGCCCAGCGCCTTGCGCAAGATTATCAGCATCAGGTTGTAGAACCCATTCATTTACTTCTGGCGCTTGTTCAACAAGAGGATGGGATCGTACGAGCGATCATCACCAAAGCCTCGGGTGGAACTCAAGCCATCCAACAAGAGCTGACTAATGAGCTAGAGAAAAAGCCAAAAGTTCAAGGTGTTAATCTTGATGTCAGCTTATCGAGTCAAACCGGGGAGGTTCTTTCTGCTGCCGAACGCTATGCCAAAGGTATGCAGGATGATTATGTCTCTACAGAGCATATCCTTCTGGCTTTGTCGGATAGTAATGAAAGCAAACGCCTGATTCAGTTTGGACTGACCAAGGATGCGATCCTTTCCGCCTTGAAACAGGTGCGTGGTTCCCAGCGTGTCACCTCGCAGAATCCCGAAGGGACTTTTCAATCGCTGGAAAAATATGGACGCGACCTGACCGCGATGGCGCGTCAAGGCAAGCTTGATCCAGTCATCGGGCGTGACGAAGAGATTCGCCGCACGATACAGATTTTGTCCCGCCGCACCAAGAACAATCCCGCGCTGATCGGTGAACCTGGCGTTGGAAAAACCGCCATCGTCGAAGGATTGGCACAACGTATTATTAATGGCGATGTCCCCGAAGGTCTCAAACACAAACGCCTTGTCCAGTTGGATATGGGCGCTTTGGTGGCAGGCGCAAAATATCGCGGCGAATTTGAAGAACGCTTGAAGGCTGTCTTGAAAGAGATCACAGAGTCTGATGGGGAGATCATTTTGTTTCTGGATGAAATGCACACGGTGGTTGGTGCGGGCGCGGCGGAAGGTGCGATGGATGCCAGTAACATGCTTAAGCCGATGTTGGCGCGCGGCGAGTTACATCTAATCGGTGCGACCACGCTTGATGAGTATCACAAACATATTGAGAAAGATCCTGCATTGGAACGCCGCTTCCAACCAGTCATCGTGGAAGAGCCATCTGTGGAAGATACGGTCAGCATTCTGCGCGGACTTAAGGAACGCTACGAAGTCCATCACGGTGTGCGGATCACAGACGGTGCGGTTCTTGCTGCGGCGACGCTTTCACAGCGTTACATCAGCGACCGTTTCCTACCCGACAAAGCCATCGATCTGATTGACGAAGCTGCTGCACGGTTGCGCACTGAGATCGATTCCAAGCCGCAGGCGCTGGATGAAGTTGACCGTCAAGTAATGCAGCTTGAGATCGAACGTCAGGCGCTGAAGAAAGAAAAGGATAAGGCTTCAAAAGAGCGTCTTGGAAATATCGAAAAAGAACTGGCAAACTTGAAGGAAGAGTCACATGAACTTCAAGCGCGCTGGCAAACCGAAAAACAAGCTATCGCCGAACTGCGCACGACCAAAGAGAAGATCGAGCAGACGCGTCAGGAGATTGAACGCTCTGAACGACAATCAGACCTCGAAAAGGTTGCCCGCTTGCGTTATGGGACTCTGCCAGAGTTGGAAAAGAAAATGACCGAGGGGGAACGCCATATGAAGCAACTGCAATCTCAGGGAGGTACTTTATTAAAAGAAGAAGTGGATGCCGAAGAGATCGCCCAGATCGTATCGCGTTGGACGCACATCCCGATTTCGAAACTACTCGAAGGTGAGACTCAGAAACTCCTGCATATGGAAGATCGGCTGCGTGAAAGAGTCGTCGGGCAGGAGGATGCTCTGCGAGCGGTCTCGAATGCGCTTCGCCGGGCGAAGGCTGGTCTGCAAGATTCAAATCGTCCGCTTGGATCATTTATTTTTCTAGGGCCGACCGGTGTTGGGAAGACCGAACTGGCGCGAGCACTGGCTGAATTCATGTTTGATGATGAGCATGCCATGATCCGCATTGACATGAGTGAATATCAGGAAAAACATACAGTCAGTCGTTTGATCGGCGCGCCGCCCGGATATATTGGCTATGAAGAAGGCGGGCAATTGACCGAACTGGTTCGACGCCGTCCGTATAGCGTGGTGCTCTTCGATGAAATCGAGAAGGCTCACCCGGATGTATTCAATGTTTTATTGCAATTGTTGGATGATGGCCGCTTGACGGATGGACAGGGTCGCACTGTGGATTTCCGTAACACATTGGTTATCATGACCTCCAATCTGGGTGGTGAGTTATGGATGGGTGGAAGGGCGGCTAATGTAACGCGGGATACGATAACAAAAGTTTTACAGGCATATTTCAAGCCTGAATTCCTGAACCGCATTGATGAGATCATCATCTTCCATTCACTCAGCCGGGAAGACCTGGTGCATGTGGTGGAGATTCAACTGCGGCATGTGTCCACGCTTTTGGCGGAGCGCGGCTATCGGCTGGAGATCAGTCCGCTGGCACGCGCCTATCTCGCGGAGGTTGGCTACGACGCCGATTATGGCGCACGTCCGCTCAAACGGGCGATCCAGCGTGAGTTGCAGGACCCACTCGCAGTTAAGATTCTGAGCGGTGACTTCCATGAAGGGGAGACCATCCACGTAGAAAGTCGAAATGGGAAGTTGGAGTTCACTGTGAAAGCCGCAAAAAACTATTAAACACAAAGGTCACCAAGGAAAAGCATTTCTTTTTTTTTACCTTTGTGTAGTGCGGTGCTGTCGTGTCCTTTGTGTTTGAAGATCTTTATAAGGAGACTCATGCAAACAACAATTGACCAGGGAGCATTACCTGAAAATTATCAAGAAGTCCTGTCCTGGAAGTTGACAGGAAAGCCTATGCGAGTGATTGCATTGAATGTCGTTGGGGTAATCTTTTTTTTTCATCTTTGGGATGATTTTTTCCAGCATAGCTTTTAGGTTGGGAAAAATGCCATCGGTAGGTAACTTTAGAGTAGGGTTGGTTGAAATCAGCCTGGTTATTGCCGGGATTTTAATTACATTGATTTTGCATGAATTGACTCATGGTTTGGCTATTCTGGCAATAGGATTCAAAGTGCGTTATACCCAACAAGACGCCGAAAGCAGACTATTGAAATCGGAGAATCTTCAATTTGATATTTCGAATGGGAATGACGATTCTTATTGTAAGTGTTACCAGCCTGTATTTTCCTCTTAATCGAAAACTTACTGGCGGCTTTAACTTATCCACTCGGTTTTGATAGCTGGATCCCACTCTGGCCCGTGTGGGTGGTTCCTTATCTGCTATGCCTGCCTGTCTGGATTGCTGGCTTAATATGGGCAGTATTGAAAATGGATGAAGAGCTGTTTCGTTCTTTCGCCAGTGCGTGTTTGTTTGTCCAAGTTTCGGCAATGTTGTCTTTCTACTTCTTTCCAACATACGTCAAACGTCCGCTCTTAAACAACGGCAACTGGGCAATGCAGGTTTTGAAAATGGTTTATCGAAACGATGGGGATTACAACGCTTTTCCCAGCGGACATGTCTACCAGACAGCCTTGATCTGCCTGTTTTATAACCAGTTGTATCCCAACCATTCTGGAGTTTGGATTGGTATTGTGGTCATCGTTGCACTTTCAACGCTGTTTACCCATCAACATTACCTGGTTGATCCGCTTGGTGGATTGGCGATTGCCTGGTTTGGATACCGGCTCGGATTGTATTTGTTTTTATAAACAGCATGACTATGATGAAGTTGAATGATACACACAGGAAAGGAATAATATGAAATGTTTGGCTGTTCTTACGAGTGGAGGCGATGCTCCCGGCATGAATGCTGCTATTCGATCCGTCGTGCGTGTTGGTATTGATAAAGGCTGGCAAGTAATGGGAGTCCGTCATGGCTATACCGGACTCATCACCAATGACGTCATTTCGCTGGGTGCCCGCGATGTAAGTGGCATTATCCAGCAAGGTGGAACCATGCTGGGCAGTGCCCGTTGTCCTGAGTTCAAGACTGAAGATGGGCGACTGAAAGCCCTGCGCGTTTTGAACGAGCACAAGATCGAGGGATTAGTCATCATCGGAGGCGGCGGCTCTCAGACTGGCGCACATGCTTTGTCGCAGATGGGATTTCCTGTTATCGGCGTAGCCTCAACCATTGACAATGACCTGTACGGATCAGACGTTACCATTGGAGTGGATACGGCTCTCAATATCGCCCTGGAAGCGATCGACCGGCTCAAGGTCACTGCCTTATCTCACGAACGCGCCTTTCTAATCGAAGTGATGGGCCGTGACTGTGGTTATCTGGCGTTGATGGCAGGCATTGCCGGCGGAACGGAAGCGATTGTTATCCCAGAGGTGGAGACCGATCCCGAAGCCTT
This sequence comes from Candidatus Villigracilis proximus, assembly GCF_016717045.1. Taxonomy (NCBI): domain Bacteria; kingdom Bacillati; phylum Chloroflexota; class Anaerolineae; order Anaerolineales; family Candidatus Villigracilaceae; genus Candidatus Villigracilis; species Candidatus Villigracilis proximus. The sequence goes on from NZ_JADJUO010000022.1 coordinate 81,466, forward strand.
GGCAGATGAATTACGCAGCGCCTATCAGCGTGGGCAAGCCCATGCTCTGGTGGTTGTAGCCGAAGGCGCTAAATATAACGCCGCAGCATTGGCAGAATACTTTAAGAAGCATTGTAAACGTCTGGGCTTTGATCTGCGGGTGACAACCTTGGGGCATGTTCAGCGAGGCGGCGCACCCAGTGCCTATGATCGCTTGCTTGCAACCCGCCTGAGTGCCGATGCTGTAGAACGTCTGACTCGTGGTGAGCACGGAGTATTGGTGGGATTCGTCAAGGGTGAAATTAAAGCCACGCCGCTGGCGGAAGTGGTTGCTAATAAAAAACTGCTGGATTTACACCTGCTGGAACTGGCGCGAATGCTGGCAAAGTAAACGAAAAGAGTCACACTGACAGGTATTTATTGATTTTGAGAAAGTCAGTTCATCGAAACGTTAAGGAAAACTAGCGACAATGTAAGCGTTGCCAAATGGGGGGCAACAATTCGGATCATTTCGCGCCGACAGAAAAACCCATATTGGGCTTGTACGGTGTAACCATGCATAGATCGCTGCGCCTTAACGCCTCTTTCTGGACGAAGTTCCATTTGATTTTCCAGTATCCGAACTCCTCCCATCTTTGGTGACGGTTTGTCTGCGCTGCTGGTGGAGAGTTGGAAAGATTGGCGAGCCGATGACCAGACCATTGGTCTCCCATGTATCATTGCCTTGCAGATGCTCAAGAAGTTCAAGTGCATATCCTGCATAGAGATGAGTAACGATGCGAAGATCTGCATCCCACACAACAATGCCTCGCTGCCGCCAATCTTTCTGTTGAAGTTTTGTAAGCCAGGAAGGACAACTTGGCAGGGGAATTGAAGTGTCCCTCGAAGTTAAGATGCACTCCCCAAGTGTTTTAAACTAAAACCGTGGAACAATTCATTATGAATAACCTGCCTGAAGAAAATGTATTGACTCGTTTAGTATAAAGCAGGTAGGCTTTGGGACTGGAAGGGCTGTCGGTTGCTGCAAAAAAGTGGATTGATCGTTTATGGGAATGTTTTAAACGAAAACACTCCTGTACATAGGGGCGTTTTCGTTTTGGCTTTTCTTTCTCTATTTGGCGGGTAGAAAGTTTTGTAGCTTGAATTTATGCCCATATACCAGATATGCATATGCACCCCATTAAACAATTAATTATTCAGACTTGACCTGGCGTAAATGGCATTAAATCTTTTGTCGAAATTATTAATAGCAGTTCTTTAGAAGAAGCACTATCAAATGCCGTTGTTATACGATGCGGAGTAGTCTTTATCTTGTCGTAATATTCATCATCAGTGTAGCTTTGGATGGACGAAGTGTGCCAACGAACTCAGGTTCCAGGTTCTGACCTGGCAGCAATCGCAGAGTCAAGCGCTGGGCTAGTTCGGCTAACACAAGGGTCGCCTCAAGCAGGGCAAAATGATTACCAATACAGGTGCGAGGACCAGCGCTAAAGGGGTAGTATGAATATTGCGGACGTTTATCTGCCTGATCGGGTGCAAAATGTTCTGGATAGAATTCCAGTGGTCGTTCCCAAAACTCTGGATGTCGATGAGTCATGTAGGGACCTACAAAAACCATTGTGCCTTTCGGAATCGAGTAACCACCGATCGTATCGTCATTAACCACATCCCGTGGAAACATGGCAACAGGCGGATACAAGCGCAGGGTTTCTTCGAGGATCATGCGGGTGTAGACAAGATTGGGTGCATCTTCCAGTGTCGGTGTGCGACCGTTAAGTACCCGGGAGAGTTCTTCGTGAAGCTTAGACTCAACCTGCGGGTTTTCGGAGAGCAGCTTCCAAACCCATGTGAGAAGTTGTGCCGTGGTTTCATGACCGGCAAAAAAAGTGACAAGCACTTCATCACGTAGTTGGCGGTTGTCCATCACAGCACCGGTTTCCTGATCTTTGGCCTGGATCAACAGCCAGAGCAGATCATTGCCTTCCGATTGGGCGCGCCTGCGTTCGATGATTTCATAGATGAAGCTGTCCAGTGTGTTAACTGCCCAGCGATAAGCCCGGTTGGCGGGGGTAGGGATGAACAGGGGTAGGTCAACTGGCGATGTCATACGTTGAACACTTTGTCCCAAAATGACTTGCAGGGCTACATCCACTTTTGAAGATGCGTCCACGATATCTTCAGTGAACATCGAACGGGATATAACGCTGGTGGTCAGCCGTACCATTTCGGCATTGATGTTGACGGCTTGCCCACGCTGAGCCGTCAAACGGTCGCGCATTTCACATGCAGCAGCGGTCATGATCTCGGCAAAGCGTGTGATGTTTTTAGGCGTATAAGTGGGCGCCATGAGGCGTCTTTGTCTTTGCCAGTCTGCGCCTTCGCTGGTCAGGATTGCGCGTCCAAGCCACATACGTAGTTTGTCGTGACTAGCCCCTTTGGTGTAGTTTTCGCGGTGCTCTACCAAAATATGTTTGACATGCTCTGGTCTTGTAAATAGATGTGCGCGCATCGGCCCGAACTGGAAGCGGCTCACATCGCCGTACTCCTTCCACACATGGTGTCCAAAACCGATGATGCCAAGTTTGTTCATTTCGCGCATGTTGCCGATCAGTGGAGCGGGCTTCGGGCCGGGAGCTAATTTGGAAGATGTGGTCATTGATTTCCTCACAGGGGATTCACGACAATGCGAAAGTATAGCATCTGGTTGGATGTTGCACTAGTACTCAAAAGGGTCGCATCTGGATTTGAGATGCGACCCTTTTGAGTGTTGAATTGTCTAATCAGTTGAAGTTATGCAATTACAGCAGGCCTGAATTTATACCCGTACACGATCAATCCGCGTTCGTCGCCGTCGTTGCGCATTTTGCGGGTGACCATTTCCACGGGCATGCCGATCTCGATCGGTTGTTCGCCGAGGTCGGTCAACTGTGCGGTGAGCATGGGACCTTCTTCGAGCTTTACGATTGCCACAGTGTAAGGCGCATTTGCGTCAAAGCCGGCGGGGGCTTCGTAAACTGTTGTGAATGAATAAACTTCGCCTTTGCCGCTGAATGCAAACTGTTCTTTTGCTTCGTCTCCGCAATTGGGGCATACATCGCGGGGTGGGAATATTTTGTATTCGCAGTGCGGGCAGACTTCGCCGACCAGTCCGTATCGTTGTTTTTTGAGTCGCCAGTGTCGTGGGATTTCCATTTTTTAGTATTCCTTTCTATGAGGTTAATTCTATCCCGTGCGACTCTCAAACACTATCAGGATTAAATATTGTCGATATTACTCCTTTTCGGTCAGGTAATGGAGCAGGATCAGGCCGAGGCCAAGAAAAAGCGGAACGAAGCCGCCCAGCATCCACGGTCCGAGGTGAAGCGGATAGTTGTTGCCAGAGTCAAATCCGATCGGGTAGAGTCCGATTGAAAGGGCGAATCCAATCGAGGCGATGACAATTCCCCAGCGCAGCAGGCCTTTCCCTGATCTAGCTTCGGGGCGCGCCAGTCCTTTTTCTGCGAGGGCGATAGCTTCCTTGTAATTCATGTAGCGCAGGAAGGCCAGGAAACCGAAGATGATCGTGAGAACGCCGACAACGCCAAGACAGGGAATGATATCGTTCATAAAAGGTCCTTTTGAAAAATTCAGGGCTTGGAGGAACCTCCAAGCCCTGTTATTTTACTTGATGGCCGTGATCTTGATGTTACCGCTGTTGGTGGCTGCTGTCAGTGTGCCGCCGCCGCCATTGATACTGCCTGCGATTTGATCTTTATCTGAATTGGAACTTTCTGTTAAAGGTGACTGTGATCGGAGGTCTGAGCTGATCTTTCCAAAATCTGTTTTGAGATCTACATTCAGTTTTGAGTCTGCGGGCAGGGCAAAGCTGATTTCGCCGAAATCCGAGTTGACCAGGTGCGGACCTTCGCCCAGTGAGCCGCTAAATTCAATTGTGCCGCTATTGGTCTTAAGGTCGAGCGTGACCGATTCCGCGTTCTTGATCGTGATGTTTCCAAAATCAGTATAGGCTTTGATCTCATTCTTTGCGCCGTCTACTGTGATGCCGCCGCTGTTGGTGTGTAGATCATATGAACCAGCGCTGGCTTGTTCCAATTCGATTTCGCCGAAATCGTCATCGACTTTTAATTCCTTGCTGATCTTCAATTTGACGAGGGATACTTTGCCGTTATTGGATTCGATATTAAGCGAGTTGGCAGAGCCATTCTCAAACTTCGTATCTCCGAAGTCGGTCTTTGTGACCAATTCACCCGTAGCGCGGACATCGTTCATTTCAATGGCTCCGCTATTGGAGTTGATCGTAATGTTTGCACCGCTGGCTTTTTCAAGTGTGATCCCGCCGAAACTGGATTGTAGGTTGATATCTGCCTTGTCGGCCTTGATGGCTATGGCGGTAACTTCGCCGCTGTTCGTTTTGACGGACAACGCGCCTTCAATGTTTTCAATGGTCACATCGCCGAAATCATTGACAATATCGACGGTCCCTTTTGTGTTGGAAACATTCACTTCTCCAAAATTAGCTTCAATGTTTGTGCTTGTTTGATTGGGCACAGTGATGAAAAAATCCACTGTATTGTATTCGCTAAAATCATTTAGATTAGGCACTTCATATTTTATAACGATAGTATTGTCATTTTGCTCAATGCTGTATTTGATAGCTTTTACTTCTTGATCAGCTTTCTCCTGAGTGGAGTCATAGGCTGTCTTTGTCACATCAATTTGTACAGTAGCTACATCGGCTCCGACAATGGTGATCTTGCCTAAATCATCTGTTACATTCAAAATGACAGGGCTTTCAGTATCTACTTTGAGGGTTTTACTTTCCTCCACTACAGAGGAGATATTTCGCCCATCGAACGGGTTGTTGGTTTGGAAGCCAGTGGCGAAGTAGATGACTGAACGGATCCCAACACAAACCAGTACGAGTGCTACAACTAACAGGGTAATTACAACAGGTCTTTTCATTTTGTTTTCCTTGTTTACAAATTTCCGCATGTTACGGTAGGATGTTCTCACTACGTTTGACAGCCGAGTCTCGAAAAAGTTTCAAATTGGACCACGGACAATGGACAGTAGACCATGGAAGATAGTCCATTGTCCGTGGTCTACTGTCCATTTGAAACTTTTTCCCGCTTTCCCTGTCTAATCTTCTAGAGATCCCATGGCAGAGACAGAGCAGATCCTCATCCAGCGTGCGCAGAAAGGCGATCATGATTCTTTTGCCGCGCTTGTAGAGGAACACCAACGCTATGTTTACAACCTTGCCTTGCGTGTCGTTAAAGATGAGAACGAGGCGCTTGATCTGGCACAGGAAACCTTTGTCCGTGCCTGGACGGCGTTGCCTAATTTCAAAGGTCAATCCCAATTCCGCACGTGGTTGTATCGCATCGTCACCAATCTGTGCTACAACCGCCTGCCTAATTTGCGCCGTTCATTAAATGATCTGGGCGATGATGTGATGGAAAATATCGCCGAAACCGACTCGAATTTTGATAACCCCGCCCGCGAATTTGAATCCAATGAAACCAGAAACAACCTGCATCAAGCCATTGATAGTTTGGATGAGAACTACCGTCTGCTGATCACCCTGCGCTACCAAAACGAACTCTCCTACGAAGAGATCGCATCGACTCTTAACCTGCCGCTGGGTACTGTGAAGACCGGCATTTTCCGCGCGAAAGCACAACTGCGAACCACGCTCGCAAATTTGGAGGACTCATGGATCACCGCCTAACCCCGAAGAAAAAGACATACTGATTGAAGATGCGCTGAAACCATTCCGCTCGCGCCCATGCCGCGCAGTATCACGGTCAATGTCATGGCACGTATTCAAAAAGATATTCGTCCCAAACTGATTACGTGGGATGATTTTGCGCTAAGCCTGGTCATTGCCTTATGCATCGGCGCTTTATTTGTTACCGCACAAAGCCTGCCCCCGATTCTGGTGGCGAAGATTCGCGTTCAAGGCATTCTTTTGTATCAGGATATTCTGGTTAATATTCGCTGGCTTGTCCCCGCCATGTTCTTCGGATTCGCATCATTTGCTTGCCGGCCTTACCATTTCCACCTTAATCAAAATGACCGTGGGCCGCAGACGATGATCGTCCCTGTCCACGGTCTGTCGTCTAATCCAATCTTTGCGGGATATGACTGACCGCTGTGGATGCCAGCCCGCCCAGTGGCTGGATCGGCGCGCTGTCTTCGCGCCCGCGATCTGGTTCGCTTCAGCCTGACCTCGAAGTTGGGTGACTGCTTCGACAGCTTGATACGCCTGAGCGCCGCCTGCAAATCCACGGGCTTTCATGCCGCCCATGGTGGCAGATGGGATTTGCCTTTCAGTCCGATCGTGCCATCTTCTGCAAGTTTCCAGCCTTTGCCTTTAATCGCAAGCCCAACGGCTTCAAAGATAACGCGGCGTAGATACTAAACGCGTCGTGATATTCAAAAGTCAATTTGATTCAACACAACACCAGCCTGCTTCATGGCCTTGCCAGCAGAAATTTGTGCGGTGTCAAAATACAGCATATCTTTGCGGTCGTGTAATGCCAAGGTGTCAGTGGATGATGCCGAGCCGGCAATCTTGACGAGTGGCTGCTGAAAATCGGACGGGAGCAGGCTGCGGCGAGTCAGAACAGGCGCGGCAGCGCATCCGTATTGGGCCACGTCAAACATATTGAGCGGATCGCTGACCATATCCGCTTTTGAATGAGTTTTCGGGTTTAATGGCTTTTCTGAACATGGCGTTTTTATTGGCAACACCAGTTTGCGTGAGCAGTAGAGCGCGAAACCAGCCAGCCCATGCCCAGGGACATTGTTTTCGTGCATGTAACGCTTCATTAAAGCGCGGCTTGCGCGGTAGTAGTCCATACACCTTGCGGCTTCAAAATCAGGATCGGTGATGGTGGAAATCGCCTCTTCCACTTCCGAGCCGATCTTGTCTGTAAATTTTTCCACGCCGACCACGAGGTGCCACATCGACCATGCCGCTGGCAATCGCAAGATACGCCTGACGCAGCGCCGCTCCACCTGATGCGCCTGCTGGCTTCCAACAGTCACAGCTTCGATGCCGGTTGTCCGGCATAGTCTGCAATCAGTGCGCCAAGATGCGCCTGATTGGAAAGATTGGGCGCGAGCATATTCCCAACGAACAAAGCCTGCGGCTGGTCCGCCAGGATCTTCCAGCGCGCTGTAGGCGCCTATAAGCGGTCGCGCAGACTGATCTCCCAATGCTCGCCAACTTCTGTTTGTCCGATACCTGCGATTACTACATCTGTCATGGATGATTTCCTGGTTGTGTTGAATTATAAGTACGATATTCGATACTGGAGAATTCCGGGATTCCTAAATATCGATTCCGTTTCATCTTTACCCAAATACCTTCTTCAAAAACTTAACCTTCTCCAGCGTCTGATAACTTCCGCCGCCTTCGTGGCCGTTGTATGGATAGACCTTGATATCTTTTTCACCAGCCCAATGATTGTATGCCGCGTAGACTGTTGAAGGCGGGCAGACTTGATCCATTAATCCGGTTGAGAATAATGTTTTCGCTTTCGTTCTTGCCGAAAATTTATTCCATCGAAATAAGAAAGCGTGTTGAAAACGCTATCCACCTTGTCACGATGGACATGACAATATTCGGCGATCTCTTTATATGGATGGAATCCACGAGCTCGGTTGCGCGGCGATAGTGACAAAAAAAGGCACATCGGGCATGGCTGCCACAATATCAGGGACGAGAGCCGCCGCGGCGATGGTGATTCCTCCGCCTTGTGAGCCGCCCGTCACGGCGATCTGCGCTTCATCCACTTCGGGGCGGCTGCGTGCTGCTTCGATGGCACGGACTGCATCTGTGAATACGCGCCGATAATAGTAATGCTTCGGGTCAAGGATTCCCTTCGTCATGCTGCCGGGGAAGTGCGCATTGCCGCCATCAGCATACAGATCAGGCGTATCGCCCGTAGACCAGGTGCTGCCTTGTCCACGGGTATCCATGATGATGAGCATAACCGGCCCTTGACCAGAGCAGCCAATCAAACGCGAAACTTCGTCCACCGCCGTAGCCGATGTATTCAACCACGCAGGGTAATTTCCCTGTACGTTGACTGGGCAAGATCGGCAGCCTTTGATGGGCTGTCCGCCAAAGCCGTTGAAGGTGACGTCGTAGGTTCCTGCGCCACGAGTCCATAATCCACGCGCTCAAATTTTGCATCGAGCGGATGTGCCCGTGCTTCATCTAAAGTGGATTTCCAGAACAGGTCAAAGTCCGCGGGTTCTTCACGCGTGGGGCGAGTAGGTCTTGAGTTCGGGAGAGAGAGATCGAAGAAAGGCCATTGGGTTTCCAGCGTTGTTGATTTATGGGTTTGACGATATTAGATAATTCGATGTTCGAATGCCAGATTATCTAATATCGTTTCCAGATATCGCTTTTACTTCATCGCCAACTTACGCGATAGCGAACTTGCCTGCGTGGCGTAGTCTATTCTGTGCGGCGGGCGATGTACTCTTGTGTTTTCATGGCGCGGCCCTGGCGCTCCGGTGACTTTGTCAGTGACGAGCAATGTCGAAGGCGTCTGATCCGGCTCAGATCCGAATGAGACGCAGAGGATTCTGTCACCGGGTTGAGCGATGTCGAGGGTCGCAGTTAATCCGATCCGCATGGCGGCGCCGGCATCTGTATTTCCGATCGTGTGGACTAATAATCAGGTGCGATGTTCGGCAGAAAACCCCAGTTGACCCGCGACCTTTTGCGGAAATTTTGTATTCGGCTTGATGGAAGACTGCCCATTGTAATCTTTAGCGGTGGTGCCGCTGGCTTCCATCAAATGTGTCGCGGCTTCGGTGATGTGCTTGAAGTAAGCGGGCTCGCCCGTGAAGCGCATGCCGTGTTCGGGATATTTTTGATATTCACGCCGCCAGAAATCGGGTGTGTCGGTGACGTAGGAATACGAGGCGTTGATAAGCGCCGGTGACTCGTCGGCGGGGCCGATGGTGTACGCGCCGCCGCCCGCGCCTGCTGTGTATTCAAGCGCGTCGCCGGGTTTTGCCTTGCGCGGTGCCATGCCGATCGCCAGGCGTAATGTCCCATGCCTGAGCCGACAATTCCCATCGCGGCGACCATGAAGCCTTCCGGTGCCGGCTTTGCATCTGCGAATTCAAAGTCTGCGCCTTGCGTGTTGGAACTGCGCCGATTGCTTCGGCAACTACGGTGAAGTTGACTGACCGCATAAGGGTGCGACTCTGAGCCTACCCCGACCGCCCGCAATTCTGTCGGGTCAATTTGCGCGCGCAACGTGGCATTCCGTGCCGCTTCGATGGACATGGTGATCGCGTCTTCATCGAGACCGGGCGGCTTTTTCTCTTTGATGGGAAGACCAGTGCTTTTGCCTGTCCAGACGCGCGCAACTTCTTTGCAGGAGGCGGTATCTTGGCACATAGGCGCCATAGCCACAATGCCACTGGCTTGATGGGTTTAAAGGGTGTGGAGTGTGTTTTGTGGAGTTGTCATTTAGGTTTCCTTCTTTGAATTATTCATTAGAAAAAGTATCTCTAGCTTTAATAATGTAAGACATTTCTCTACCGGGGGCATTTAATTCAGCTTCCATCAAGTTTATTTGCCTTTTCTTTAGAGCAAATAGAGGCTCAGGTATTTTTGAGAAGTTCAATTTTAGTAAATTCTCAATTGTTTCAAATGGTGTTTTTACCATCACCTCTAATATTTCTGTATTTGCTTTCATCTTATGGAGTTTCATGTGGCTTTGAAATTCATTACATTCATTTCAATTTCTTCCTCTACTTCTGCTGATGATGTTTCTTCGGTTGAAATTTTTCTAATCCATC
>NZ_JADJUO010000023.1:0-56801 GCF_016717045.1 Candidatus Villigracilis proximus
TACTATTTATCAAAACGCAGACTTTCGTCTGCGTTTTGATTTGAGTATGTCTTAAATTATTTACACAAGGCAATGACTTGCGTAAGAACCTGCTCTGCACTGATCTTGTCTGAATCGATGACGAGCGCGTCGTCAGCCGCGCGCAATGGAGCCACGGCGCGTGTTGAGTCAATATGGTCGCGCTCAATCACTTTTTTAAGAATCTCATCGTAGTCCGCTTGATCGCCACGGGCAATGATCTCGTGGTAACGGCGTCTGGCGCGTTCTTCTGCACTGGCATCCAGATAAATTTTTAAGTCTGCTTCAGGTAATACAACCGTACCAATATCACGGCCGACCATGACCACTTTACCACGCAGCCCAATACGACGTTGCTGCTCAGACAAAGCCGTACGCACACCCGCATAGGCTGAAATAATCGAGACATTCGCATCCACCGAACCATCACGCATATCCCAGGTGACATCCTTATCACCGATGACCACATCACAAGCACGGCCATCATCTTTTGACGGAGGACGGATGTCAATTTGCGCGTTTTGAGCAAGCCCGGTAATGACCATTTCATCACGCAGATCCATATCATGCTGAAGCGCGATCCAGGTAATGGCGCGATACATTACACCTGTGTCGAAGAATAAATATCCGAGTGCATCAGCCAGACTGCGTCCAAGTGTGGATTTGCCCGATGCGGCAGGGCCGTCGAGAGCAATGATCAATGGGGGGAAGTTTTTTGTCATAAAGTTTTTGTCTCTTTAAATTAAAGTGGCTAGGGATGGGGTTGAGATGGGACATCGATGAAAAGGTCATCACGCGCCCAAAGAATAATGGTTTCGCCAGATTGCGGCATTTCACGCAAAGTCACCCAACGCATCCAATCTCCCGGCAGCGTTACATCCCCTGAAGGAGTCTGACGCCATGAAAAATCCTGCCCACGATAGGCGGCGACTAAAACAGGATCATTCTCAAACGGAGTGATGACGAAATCAGGTGAACTGGAAATATCCAGGGCTTCCACTACTGTTACCTGATGCTGACGCAGCGTCCATTCCAGTGCAGGCGAATCAAGCCCAACGATGACCACAGGAGCGGAGAAGTCATCTCCCACGCCCCACTCGGATATATCACGCACAGTGGCTTGTAATAAATCCGCTTGCAGAGGGACAGGCTGTGACCACCATAGCTCGGGGTTCGCTAATCCGCGGAAACCTGCAGATCCAAGCGTGCCGCCAAGGCCAAACAATCCAAGAACAATCGTCAAGCCTAATACGCCGCCAATATGCGCAACACGAATAGACCAGCCTGCAGCAACCAACAAAAGACTGAGAACGAACAAAAATATGACTCCGATCAAGAGCCAGAAGCGCAGTGAATATTGTGAAGTGCCGGCGGGAGTCCAGACCAGGCCTGAGAGATCAAGCCATGTAAAAGCCCAGAGGAAGGTGGTGAGGAAAATCACGCCCAGTACTTCATTGCGTTCTTCAGGGAAGATATCCACATTGCGGACGAGTTCAAGTGAAGCCATTGCCCAGAGCGGAATCAGCGCCCAGACGAGGTCACCGATTTGACGGGAGGGAATAAAGACCACAAGCAGCAACGCCACCAAAAACCAGACACTTAATGAAATGATGCGCGGACTATTATTCCGCCAGCCGCGAAACATGGTGATAAAAGCGAGGATCACGCCAAGCGGTTGATAGACAGCCAATGAAAAAGCCAATCTGGCAGCTGACATCAGAAGCGGATACCCAACCAACAAAAAATGCAGGGATGGATGCAAGTGCTGCACTGATACCATTCGGAACGATAAAGAAGAGCGTACCGGCGACGATGAAGGAAAAAACGAAAGGGATGAAGGATGAAGGGTGAAGGATGAAAGATGAAGGAGTAGCGGCTGATGGCTCTGCACTTCGCAAAGAATTTATGCCTTGCAGGATGGCCCAGGTGATGGCGATACCAAGAAGGCCAAGCCAGATGGAAGGTCCGCTGAGGAGGGCGAAGGCGGCGAAGCGTTCAGTAAAGAGCAGGGGAGCGAAGACGAGTAAACTTCCGATTAAGGCAGGGATGAGTCGGGCGAGGAAATCAGTCCCGCCGCCGTAGAGGAAGAAGAAGATCGAAGTGAAGAGAATATAAAAAGGGTGCGGACTGAGCGCGGGCTTGAGGCCTTGTGCGATGTGCAGGGCTTGCAAGGCGGGCGCGGCTTCCACGTCGGTGAGGGGCATGGCACCAAGCTGGATGAAGCGCAGGGCGACAGCAGTAAAAAATGCCAAGGCATACAGCCAGCCTTCGTGTTTGAAATGTCGGTAAGTCATGGGGGCAATTGTAATCGGTTTAAATTGAGTGGGGTTATGGTACTTCGTAAATCACCACGCCGCCTTGTTGAAAGATGGGCTTAAGGTGAAGTTGAAATTTTTCCTGGTTGACCGGCATGGATATATATTCCAGAGTGCCGATATATATATAACGAATATCGTAGCGATCAATAATAGCCTGTGCTTCTTCCCAACGGGCAGTGGTGTAGAGCGTGGTCATGTCATCACGGCGGGAGCCTTGCGGCTCGTAAGTTCCGCGCCACTGCGCTTCATGACCAGGCCAGCCGATGACCGTTTGCAGACCCGTATGTGCGGAAATGCGGGCATAACCACTATAGCCATCTCCAACAGCTTCGGCGATGACTCCATCCGGCACGGTACGCAAAAAATCGATGGCGGCGGCTTCATCGGGGTTCTCACGGCGGATGCGGTCAAAGTCATCAAGTGTGAAACCATAGGTTGGTTTGAAATCATTTGTCTTGTTAAGCAAGCCAAATGCCGGGTACAGCAAGCCTGCAAAAATTACCAGACCGATCAATATACGGAAAAGAATATCCTTTAATCCCCGTAAGTTTTGAAATAAATATGCGGTTGCAAATGCGGCGACAAGACTCCATAACATCCATGCCTGATAATAAAATTTAAAGATGGTATTGATACGATATCCAAACTGGTCACGCAGATAAACAAAATCAGGAACAAGGACAAGGATGGTGCCGAGCGTGAGAAGGAGCAGGGTGAATTGATTGACGATTGATGATTGACGATTGACGACTTGAGGATTTTCAATTTGCAATTTGTGATTATCTGCAAACAAATAGGCGAGCGATGGAATTAAAATTGCAAGCAGGGTGATGAGACTGCCGATGTAGGTTAATCTGCGCAGGGTGGTGGCATTGAAAAATTGACTGGCGGACATGCCTTGCGAAGAAAGGAACATAAATACAAAATCTTTTTCGATAAGAGAGCCGACCCAGCCGATGGCCCAGGAGAGAATCCAGAGCAGGAGGGCAAAGCCGAGGCCGAGGGAGATGCCGAGTTTCCAGTTGGGTTTTCGTTTAGATGCAGGAGCAAGCTCCTGCACTTCAGACTCCTGCGCTCCAAAGTTAACGCCAGAGTAAATAAGATAGGCAAAGATGGGAATTAATAACGTGCCCCACATAACCCAGAGATGAGCGCCGCGGGTGGGATTCATGACGTTTGGCAGAATTCCGCCGGCTTGTGATGAAAAGCCAAGATAAAACGGAAAATATAAAATAACGGAAAGAATGCCGAGCGGCAGGCTAAGCAGAAACAGATCTTCAAGGCGATCCCAACGCCAGCCGTCTTCACGTGCGCGGGCGAAGACATAGGCCAGGATAATTAATGTGGCGCCGACGAGAATATCCCAGGTGTTGAGGAAGGCCAGTCCGCCGATGACGAGGGCGGAGAATAGAAAGCCTGCGTAGCTGATATGCAAACGCGCGCCAAAGATTCTGATCGTGCCGCGAAAACCGCCAAGGAACAGATTCAACGCGACGGCAATCGCCAGCAAACTAAACGGGATGGCAAGCACATGCGGATGCAAGTCACCGAGCAGGAAGGAGAAGAAGGGGAATTCATCGATCGCTTCACGATGATTGCCAAGCATGTCGTAATCTTGTACAACACGTGAAGCGCGCCACCACCAGAGATAACGGTCAGGTTCCCACTGGAAGGGTTCGAGCGGAGCAAAGGACAGTTCTTTCATGTCCAGCCATTTCCAGAAGACACTGGTGTATTCACCGGTGATTGAATTTTTTACCCAGAATAATCCGCGGCGATGCAGGACTTCAAGCAACGCTTCAAAATTGGCGACGAGCAGCAGGAAGAGCGGAGCGAGGAGAGCATAAGCAGTGGACAGTGGACGGTGGACAGTGGGAGATTCTTCGCCATCAGATCTTTCATCACGGTCTGTGGTTTGTCGTCCGTGGTCTGTTGTTGAAAGCAGGTTGTAGACAATTCCATAAGCGCCAAGGGCACCAAGGGCAAAGATGAGCGCGGTCATCAGGTTATGAGCCATGCTGCCGACGATGCCGGATAACCGCGCAAGCATGGCGGTCATCACGTAGCCAAAGTAATAATAAGAAATGCCATAGCCTGAAAGCCACGGGTCTTGAGGTGGAAATGTGGGCGAGCGCAAAATGCCGTTGATGAACGCCAATTCCATCGGCTTCTCGGTGCTGGTCAACTCTGGGTTGGCAGAACGGACAAAGGCGAGGAAGGCGAAGGCAATAAAAAATAAAATTTCAGTGGTAAGAATGAGGGGAAGATTCGATCTGAGAAAATTTACAACTTCTGATCTTCGATTTATGATCGAAAAAATACTTATCCCAACCAGAACAGCGAGCGCCAGCAGGATTCCGCCCATGTCATTTTGTGCGATGCCGAGTGAAGCGAAGAGCCAGAAGACATAGCCCCAGATCAATAGTCCCGCAGTGCGCGCGAGGGTGTACCCTCTATCAGCAAGCGCGGGAAATAAAGTGTGCATCAGCGGAAAGGTTAACCAGCCGAGCAAAGTGATGATGAAGTACCAGGTGATGAATGCGGTCATTGGGGGATATCCAGTTATCAGTTATCAGTGGACAAGCTGCAAGTTAAGATAGTTGTTTAACCATACGGTGATACCCAAGATATTCATTTGGGTGTGAAATTGTTTCAACAATCTGATATCCGAGGCGTTGATATAAGCGCAATCCGTTTTTATTATAAAGCCCAACCACCAAGGCGCATTTTTTCAGAGATACAGACTGTGCTCTCTCTTCGGCAAATGTCATCAATGTGAGCCAATGCCGCGCCCTTGTGATGCGGCAGAGACACCAAGATTGCTGATGTAATATTCATCTTTTTCAGCTTCCCGTCCGCCGGGGAGAGCGTATCCGCGCCAAAGAAAACGCAAGGCGGGGACCAATCCCATAACCGAAAAAATATTTGGAACCACAGCCAGATTGAGCGAATCAAGTTTTGCGCCTTCACAAACAACCAATGCACCCAACGGTTCGCCATCTGCTTCGGCAATAAAGGTAATTTCAAAACCAAATCGGCCGGCATTGCAAGTGACCAGTTTTTTTATAAGCGTATGTGCCGGTTGTTTTGCATTCTCAAAAAGATAGTCTGCCAGTTTTCCCATGGAGAGATAAAACATGTCCGCGACGAAGGCTGCGTCTTCCGGCCGGGCGGGGCGGATCAATATCTCAGATGAGACGGGAGAAATCATAAAGGGAGAGAATGCCAGTTGCCATCAGGATCAGGCGGAAAGTTAAGCACAGATGCGACTGCGGTTAAGTTGATGGGGCCAAAGATGTGCGGAAATGAATCGGATTCAGAAATGCCCGGGGCGGGAAGTCCAGCAGGCGGTTCCCACTTAAGCTCGGGCTTGAGTTGTGCTTCGTCGAGTTTCAATAACACGAGGTCAGTGCGCCCGGCATAAAAAGCATTCGCCACATGCAGAACCTGATCTTCAGTGGAACAATGAATAAAGCCTTCGGTTTGCAAACTCGGCGCGCTGTACTCACCGCGTGTTTGCGCTGCGGCCCATTCGCTCTTTGATGTAATGTGCAGGATCATGGCAAGACCTCGTAGATGGTTGTATTCTGATCGTGATAGACCGTCTTCCAGTATTTGCCGTCATATAACTCAAACTTGGCAAAATTATTTAAAGCAGGATCAAGTGACGGATAGATATTTTTTTCAAGCTGACCTACAACAATATATTGAACCTGATATTTTTTCAGAAAAGCGCGCGCAGATTCAAGATCAAGTGTGTTGTAGAACATGCCGATCTCATCCACCCGCTGCTGCACATCTGTGGATGCAAATCCGCGCTGCTGACGTTGATGCCAGTTCCAGCCGACCACGCCCGGCAAACCGGTGTAGATGGTGATGCGTGTACACCAACGATATTCTGAACAGTTGGCTTCCACAATAACAGGAGAGCCTTTTACATTGTCCTGAAGCCAGCGGATGGCGTTGTAGTCTTCGCTCAGTTCCATCGGTTGACCATCCCAGTGCTGGGAATATTTCATAAAGGTCATGCCGTCCAATGTGTGCGGCACTTCTGAATTTAAGCGGTCGCTGATCTTATCGGTTGTAGCGGTAATGGTAAATAAAAATGCGCCTGTCAGTAACGCGTATAACCCGGTTTGATAGATCGTACGCCAGCGCAAATTCCAAAACGGAAATTCGTTCAACAGCCAGCCAAAGGCGGCGGCGGCGCTGATGGCAAGCAGCATCCAGGCTTGTAAGTACAATTTGAAAACCGTGTTCATGCGGCCAATGTCACCGACCAGTACCACCACTTCAACTGCAATGGTTAGGGCAAGCGCTGTGCCGATCATTAACAAAACACCGCGCTTCACATCCGGCATATCGGGGCGCAGAATTAAGATCGCAGCCCAGGCGGCAAGCGGAATCGCCAGCCAGCCAATGCGCACGCTTTCCACGGCCATGAATAAAAGCAGGGCAATGAAAACAGCCAATCCGATCTCGATCAACAGGGCGTAGGCGCGTAGTTTCTTTAAGTTTGAAACAGGCGTGGATGCCATCCACTCGCGGGTTTCCCATGCGAACCAGGCCGTAATGATAAAGAGGAACAAGCCCCATTGCGTAAGATAGGATGAGATCGGTGTATGCGAACCCTTCCACGGGTCTACTGCGCCATAGCCCAAACTGTACCAATAGGTAAAAGGCGAATACAGTAAAGAACCAAGCACATACAATAAACCAACCGCAGCCAAGGCAACCATTGCACGCCCCAGCCCATCGGGCAAATTGAAACGACCTTTCCATTCAAAATTGCGATAGAGTGTGTAAATCACAGCCAGCGCCGCCAGCGGAAAGAAAGTATATAAATCCCAGGTATTGGTGGGGCGTAACGCGCCAATGACCAACGCGCCAATTCCAAAAGCGGCGACCCACTCGGCACGCGTCATCTGCGCGCGTGATTTAATAAATGAAACCGACCACGCGATGACAAACAGAGTCAACGGCATGACGATCATGTGCGCGTGCATGTCACTGAATAGAAACGTAAAGAGCGGAAATTCCGTGATCGGCTCCACATCATTCGGCGCAGGAATCACACGGCTGGGATTCCAATACCAGTCACCGCGCCCGATCGGCAGCCCCGCGCCCGCGAAAGCCAGCGCCAATCCCTTCACGGCCAGAATCCATTTCTCCACGAAAGTTGCATCCACCGGCACATTGCCTTGCGGCGCGGCGATTCGTTGAAACCCAAGGAAGATCAATTTGAGCGTGCCAAGATTTCCAAGCAAAATCGTCATCACAGAAGCCGCGAGGCCGGAGACCAGAGATGAATTTTCATCCCTGTCTTTTTCCATTAAATTCCAACCGATCGTAAACGCGCCAATGGCGATCAACGCGAACCAGGTTGGCAGAATAAAGTTATAAGCGATCGAAGGCACAACGCCCAACAATTTAACCGGCGTGCCGACCAGCACAAAACCATAATAGTAATAATTAATATAGCCGCCCGCGTACCACGGATCATAAGGCGGAAAGCTCGTACTCTTCAACACTGCATTGAAATACGAAAAGTCCATTGGCCGCTCGCCGCCCTTCGACGGATGCCACATATCCGAGTTGCCGAGCCGGATCAAAAGATCGATCAGGAAGAAGACAAGAAAGAGGATTTCCACCATCACAAAGAATCTGCGATTGGAATCCCAATCCGCTTTGAACTGCTCTTTGCGCATCAACCATAACCCGATGCCTGCCGCAGCGACAATGACAAACGCCACACTGATGGAGACTCGCGTAAACGGTATACCAACCGAGCCGCCCATCCACGCCAGCCAGGCCAGCAAAACCAAACCTACAATCCGTCCAAGCGGATACGCATACTGACGAATCCCCGGTAAAGCCAGCCGGGCAATCGGATAGGCAAAGAGCCCCAGAACAAAGATGAACAAATACCAGATCAACACCCCCACAAATGGATATTGATTCTGAATCCAATCATAATTAAATAACTCAGACCATGTGCCGCCCGCGCGCTGTTGCTTAAGACGCGTATCCGGCAGCATCAAATTCTTGTAATCGCTAGCCTGATCTGGCGTAAGCCGAACCACTTTGGATAAATCAACTGCGCCAAGCACAGACTGCACTTTCGCCGCATCAAAATCGTCAGATTTTTTGAAGATAAAAACCTTGGGATGATCGTAAAAAGTAAACGCTTCCTCCGCGGTCCCATCATTGATCACCAGCGGACCAAATGTGGGATAGGTCTCAAACACTTCCACCAATTCAAAACCCAGGCTGCCCTTATATTGTCCGGGCTGCGCGGCATTGTAGCATTTGATAATATCCGCACCCACTGGGCACCCCAACAGTTCACGATAATACAAAGTGGTCAGCGGATAGCGTTCCGGTATGCGTGTGATCTGCGCGTACTGATGATTGGTCGGGATGATGATGTAGTCAGATTGAGAAAGGGTCTGCACATAACGATTTAGTTTGTCAGCATTGTCATCCCAATAGACTTGTAAATTCAGATCGCCGCGATAGATACCGCCAAACGCATCATACCCGTCAATACGGAAAGGCAGTCCCCAGTCGTAGTCTGTCTCATTGGCAAGGGCAGAACCGCTGATCACGAGTCCGCTTCCCAAAGTCTCGATCTTCAAAAGATAAGGCTGGTCTTTTACAAGCGTAACTTTGTTATCCAAAGAAAAAGTAACGGAAGGCCCGCGCAAATCTTTTTTGTTATCCAAATCCACCGACTGTGAAGCACGCGCCAGAACTTCATCCGGCGCGGATGAAGCAGACAGAGTCAACACAATAGTTGAGGGGGGTACATCAAAATCCAGCGCGTGGCCGAAAACGATCTCAGAAACCTGTCCATCGTAACGGGGAACGAAGGTGGTCGAAAACACCACTTCGCGCTGAATCACCATGTCACTCGGGATCGGCAAAGGCTGGTTATACACACCACGGTCTGCGGTCTCAATTTCAATATTGACCGGGCCTGGAGCATTTTGGAAAAGCCAGCGTGAGGCGGCAATGCGCGGTTCATCGCGCAAATAAATACTTTGAAACGCAAAAGCCCAAATCGTGGTTGAGATCAACACAACCACGCCGAGTGTGGCGGCAAGTATGCCGTATAAATTAACCCGATTTTTCGGATTGTTTAATTTAGGAAGTTCAAAAATAAACCAGGCCGCCATCATACACAACAGCGGATAGACCGGCAGTTGATAACGCATGGTCGGATTAAATTCCATGGACTGCCAGCCAAAATAAAATGCCGTCCAGCCCCATAACAATAAATGTTTGTACTCCCCTTTAAGAATCCGCCAGCCCATGAGCAAAAATCCCGCCCAGGCGAGAATGCCAAGAGGAAGCCCAAGCCCCCAAACGGTCAGGTTTTGAAACGAATACAAATGAGAACGGCGTGCCCACTGCAAATTCCAGGGCAGGTCAGAGCCGGCAGCCTGTGCGCGCTGCTCGGCAATATTCGCAACCCACTGCGGATTCAGTCCCAGTCCGTTGAATGCGTACGGCTGAAAAATACGGAAGGAAATGATCGTTGCGATGCCGCCCGCCACCAAACAAATGAGAATTAATTTTAACGCCTCATTGCTTGCATCTTTTTTGACAAAGAAATATCGGATCAAAAAAGCGCACGGCAGCATAAGCGCCAGCGCTGCCGCGTTGATCTTGGAAGCCATCGCCATGCCAAGCGCCAGCCCAAACCCGATACTGAGCAGAAAAAGCGGATGAAGCAAAATTCCCAACCCATAGGAACTTGTGCGCGTTGACTGGAATTCCGGCAGCGAACGTGTGTCTCTGAAGCAATATGCTTCACAAGCATTAACCCTTCGCTTTCCTCTTCCTCCACTTCAGGCTTATATTCCACCGCATCCCGCTCGCCGGATTTCTCCCTATACTCCACGATCAGCATGACGATCCCCAACGCGAGGAACATGAACATATTTGTAAACAGATCTGTGGTGAAAAAATGAGACTGTTGAATTTGCATCACAGCCAGCGAGGAAAAAGCCGCCGCGAACAAACCGATGCGCCGCCCATACAAACCGGAAACCATTAAATATAAAATAAATATCGTAAACAGGTCAGCCAGCGCAGACATCTCACGTGACAGAAATTTCAACGTTTCAAGATCATCCGCGCCAAAAGCTTCTGCGATAAAACGCGTGATCGTCAGCGGAAACGTCCCATACACAAAGAACGAGTATCCGCTATTGTATGGATTCAGCGTGGAATTATCCGTGTCAAAATATTCACCGATACCCATCCAGCGTTTTTGATCCTCAGGACAGGCATCCACAGGCGTCAACGGAGTCTCACAAGTCTGCGCCCGCAAACTTCCAAGCACACCACTGAGAAACAATTCATCTGGATGTTGGTGATATCCTTCGCCCCACCCCACACCACCAAAACGCAAATATCCCGCCATTAGCAGGACAAGAATAAAAAGCAGATCATACAACCATGCGTATTTTTCGTTTTTAAAATTATTCATATTTATTTTTTAGCCGCTTCGCCACAAAACCACGTGGACAAATTACTGCTCGATCCTCAACACCATAAAATCCTTATCAGGATAACTGGAAGTATAGCGGGAGAATACGCCATTCGGGTAGAGAACTTTAAGAGCATTCTCAGTTTCCAGATCGTCCACTCGATACATGATCAGTTTTGGCCCGGGCACATTGAGTGTCTCAGCAAAATTTTCAGGCCAGAGCGCAAAATCACGATTCGGAACCCCCGCCCAAACACCCGGCAAACGCGTATCCACCCAATACGGGAAAGGTACGATCCACACTGAATCGGTCTGACCGTTTTTATCACGAAACTCACTGATCAACCTACCCATCTCAGAAGTATTCCACGCGCCGCCCTTAAAGTTTTCATTAAATTTATTGAAGACAAGATCATAATTTTGAAAAGCGGATGCGGCGAATAAAAGCGCTGTCACCCCATAAGCGACGAAGGCCCGCCTCCCGCTTCGCACCCCGCTCAGGCTTGATACAAACCCGTCGAGAGCCAGCGCACTGACAATGAATACCGCCACCGCCGCCCCGCCTGTACGATTCAAAGAAGGGTTTTCTGCCGGAAAAGCCAGCGAAAGAACAGACGGCATCAACAGCACAGGAATGGAAATCAGCAAAAACAGATCGCGCCAATCAAGCTGACGGATATAACGCATAATTAATAAAAGGACACCGATCACAAACAGCGCACCCGCCACCACATCCAAAGCCGGACGCATTGGCACGGAATGCACCCAGATACTTCCGTTGTCCCAATTGAACATCAACAAACCGTTCATTAAGTTTGAAAGAAATATCTCCCACGCCGGGCCGGGCAGCGCCGCCTCAGCAGATGTGAGGCGGGTCATGGCGCGATACCCAAAGATATCCGGGTTCGCCAGCAAATAACGCAATAGAGGAAGGAAAACAAAAAGCGAAGTGACCGCAAGAATCACCAGCCACAACAACGCCTGTTGACGATTCTCTTTTGAGCGGACATGAATCACATAAATAATAAAGGCTGCCACCACCAGAATGGGAACCATACGAAATGGACTATACCCATGCAAACCAAGTCCCAGAAAAAGGCCCGAGAGCAGGAAATCGTTCCGGTTTCGAGTACGCAGGCCGCGGATTAAGTAAAAGAGCGTGGGTGCAGTGAAGAGCGGATATAAAGGGAAGCGAAGTCCGATGCGGGAGATCACATTCGGCCAGTAGGCAATTCCAAAAAGAGCAAGCGCAAACAGCCCCACGCGCGAACCGCCATATTCCTTCCCCAATAGATACACATACGGAATTGTCAAAACACCCAGCAGCGCCGTGCCAAGCTTGAGGCTCAGAAAGGAAAGCCCAGTGCCGAAAACATTGGCGACAAGCAGCGTCCAGTACATTTGAAAAGCTTCACGGCCGGTATTGCGCGGGAAGAAAATTTTATATTCACCCTGCGAGATGTCATAGACATCCAGTATTTTTTCGGCATGATCGCTGAACGGTTCAGCTGGGACAGAGTCGATCTGGTACAGGCGAAAGAAAATCGTGACGGCAAATACACTGAGAACAAGCGCGCTCCATAACATCTTTTTTGTGCGTGTTTCAGGATTATTTTCCTGTTCGATTTTTGGACGTTTGACCCATAAGCCCCAAAATAGAAAACCGATCGCAAGCAGCCACAGCAAAACATTGACGAGGGTAAATACGCCGCCGCCAAAAAACCAGAAGGCTGTCAACGCCAAAACAATGGACAGTAAAAACGGGATCGTGCGTGTGCTCAGATCATCGGATGTTTGCCAGGTCACAGGCAGGGCAGGCAGATGCCATTCATTTTTGAAATAGGCCCAGATGCAACCCCCTGCCGCGAGGACGTATAAAACAACAGCAATATTTGTCTGACGATTCTGCGGCTCCAATAAAGATTGTGCGCCGAGCGCCAGAAAAAACGCCAGCAGGGAACGCCACGGAAAATAAGAAACGCGCACAGGCTGTTCCGGCATTGGTTCTGACACATAGTGCTGCGCCACTTCATTGACCAAAGCGCGGTCAAGTTCTTCACGGCGGCGCGCATCCCACAACGAGCGGATGAAATTAAAGAAGGAACCCCAATCCTTTGTGACTGATTTATACAAGTCAAGGACGGTGGGTTCCTGAGCTTCCTGGGTTGGATCTTCAAGGGGAGGGATTTGTGAGTTGTTGATCATGGGGTGAGTAATTAATAAATTTCCCGAATACCGCTAGTTCTTGCGGGCCACATAAAATGTATAAGCGCCCTGCGGGTGCTCGGGATTCTCCACGAATTTGCGCAGGAAACGCTCGGTAAAATATAAATTCCAGCGGGTGGGGGATAGGATCCAGCGTTTAAAAATGGAATGTACGATCAAACTCGGCAGGCCAAAATAATGGCCCCATTCTAACACGCGCAAAGCCTGAGGCGAAAAATAATGCCACCAGCGCACGAGCGTAAATCCATTGGCTTCAAGCCGCGCCTGCCAGACCGCAGGATCATCACAATGATGATGGCGTGAAATTTTGTTAAAAAATGCGCGGTACAAATTCCCCAAGGAGCGCAGACCGACCGCATCGAACGCGTTGCTGACGGAAAGAGTAGGTAAAAAATTATGGTTCGGCACACAAAATACAAAAGGTGCACCGGACTTTAAAACACGACCGGTTTCCTTCACCACCTGATCCAAATGCGGAATATGCTCCAGCACCGAGTTGGAAAACGCGGATGAAAAGTATCCATCTGAAAATGGCATCGTACCGCCATCCGCTTCGACCAGTACGTTATATTTTTCGTAAGGCTTGGCTTCGTGGATCGGTCCGTGCCAGGGATCAAGTCCCACATCAATATTATGGTCGAAAGTTAATGCTGCAAAATTTCCGTCACCGCAGCCTACGTCTAAAGTTGGGGAAGGCAGGTCAATATCCTGATAATAGGCACTTTCCACGGCGCGCAAAAAAGCGCGGAAGTAGGGAAGTCCGCTGAGATGGAGAAAAAGAAAATCTTTATTTTTACGATCACTCATCGTTTCATTAACCTTTGAAATAGTTTTTCGTATTCCTGCGCAACAGAATCAGGATCGTAGGATTTTTTGATCGCATCAATATCACCGCGATGTTGATCCGCTTCATCCAATACGCTCAAAATTGATTCTGCCAAAGAAGCAGAATCTCCGATTTTAGAGACTCGTCCCATGCCATGCATCTGGACAGGTCTGCGCACTCCCGGCAATGCAGACGGAACACTGGGCACACCGTTCAGCATGGCTTCGATCTGCACGAGGCCAAAGGCTTCGGTGGAATTCAGTGAAGGGACTGTTAACACATCGAGGTTGGGATAGAAGGCCGCCATTTGAATGGGATCAAGATTGCCGAGGAAGGTCCAATGTCCCTGCACCTCAAACTCGCGGATGCGCGGCATAAGCCGGTCTGAATAGGCCTGCTCACCCATCACGTTTTGATATGTGCCCGCGAATAAGACTTGCGCGTTGGGATATTTCTTTAAAATGATAGGCAGCGCATCGAGTAAAACTTCCACGCCTTTTTCGGCGGCGAGACGGGCGGCCATGCCGATCACGGGTCTGCGTTCTTTTGTGCGATGTGCGTCAGCGAAAGCGGAAACAGCCAAAGGCGTAGGAACAGGCAATTCGACGGGAGGCAGGATCGGGGTCAGTTTTGATGCGTAGCGTGAGAGGTAGGGAGAATTATCAGCGTAGTCTTGTGTATAGGTCACGATGTGATTGGCAAGACGTCCGGCCATGTTGTTTTGAAAATCCACCACAAAATTGACGAGACGATTAAACCAGGTGCGAGTCAGAAACAGATCGCAGTGATAGGTGAGCACAACCGGTTTGCCGAATAAGCGCGCACGAAATGCAACGCCGGGCGCATCAAATTGCGGAAGATGCAACTGCACCACATCATGCTGCGCGACCAATTTGGTGGCGACAAATCCAAAAGTTGGGGCAAGCACGCCCTTGCTGACTCGCGCCGCAACCGGCACACGAATGACTTTTACGCCATCCATCATTTCTTCGCGCGGAAGAGACGGGTCGTATTGGGTGGTCATCACGGTCACTTGATGGCCGCGTTGGACGAAGGCACGCGCAAGGCGCTCTGCGTAAATGGTGAGTCCGCTGGTGTGCGGACGGTAGTAGGTAAGAACGGTGAGTATTTTCATAGAGCCAGAGGATTATAATGGATAAGAAAGGGGCGCATGAGTTGCAAAACCCGTATATTACTTTTCAGCCTTGAAATAAAACATCTGAGATGGAAGCGGAACTTTGATGTTCTGACTTTCAAAGGCTTCCTTCACTTTGACCAGCGCGGCATCCTTGGCGAATTCCACCTTGATCACAGAAGTATTGACCCAGAAGGAGGCTGTCAACTCGATGGATGAATTTCCGAAATTGGTAAAGTTGATCTCCGGCGCGGGCGTGATCACATACCCGGGCACATCTTTCATCACCGATTGCAAAACAGCACGCACCTGCTCAGGGCTGGTCCCATACGCTACCACGAGCGGAAGTTCCACACGGCGGCGATTGGAACGGGTGTAATTGATAATGACATGCGAAAGCACATCAGGCATTGGGCAGAATTGCAATGCGTCCATCGAGGGTTCGCATCTCGGTTGTCCGCAGGTCGATCTTCAAGACCACGCCATCGAAATTCAAAACATTGATCTCATCGCCAACTTTGAACGGCTGCTGCATCAACAGAATAATGCCCGAGACGAAATTCTGCATCACATTTTGCAGCGCAAAGCCAACCGTAAAACCGATGATCCCCAACCCCGTGATAAAGGCGGTCACATTGAAGAATCTTTGCAAGGCCGTGATCACACCAAAAATAATGATCGTCCAGCGTAAAATGTCAGACAGAAGATCGGTCACACCGGAGACAGTCTTGCCCTTGACCAGAACTCTCTTCAACACATTGCTTAATACCCGCGCAAAATACAAGCTAAGGACAAAGATCGCCAAAGCCGTAATAATATTTGGAAGAGCCAGAACCGCCCGCTCTACAAGAGTAAAAAGATATTGCTGCATAAGGATTTACTCCGAAAGATAAAATAAAAGCAGGCAGATTATACCCGCGCGGCCAAAAATAAAAATCCGAGGCTCTCGCCCCGGATTTTCCCTAAAACAAGTTTTTATTTTCCATCACCCATGTATGTAATTTTTGAACGCCTGCTTCCACATTGACCTTTGGCGCCCAGCCCAATTCTTTTTCTGCCTTGCTGATATCGGCATAAAATACACGCTGGTCACCGGGGCGCCAGTCACCGCGCGCCACTTCGATCGTATCGCCAATTAATTTCTCAAGCTTCGGCCCAAACTCAGACCAGATCGACATCACATTTTCAGGTCCGCCGCCGAGGTTATAAACCTGCCCGGCAGAGATATTTATCTTTTCAATTGCGAGATCATAGGCATTCAACAGATCATCCACATATAAAATATCACGCACCTGTTTACCGTCACCATAAATGGTAATGTTGCGTCGCATCTCAGCGGCGATGATAAACCACGCCACCCAGCCCTGATCTTCAATACCAAATTGGCGCGGACCATAAATACAGCTCTGGCGCATCACCACCGTGGGCAGATCATACATGCGCGCATAATCACGCACATATTGATCGCCGGTGCCCTTCGAGCATCCATACGGCGAGTGAAAATCCAAAGGCTGTGATTCGGGACAGCCATTCACCAGATCCTTGTAACGCCAGCGCGTGGCTTCTTCAAACAACTCAACATCTTCCATGCCGCCATACACCTTATTGGTGGAGGCATAAACAAAGATTGGATTTCTTCCCGAAAGCCGCGCCGCCTCAAGCACATTAAATGTACCCAATGCATTGCACTCAAAATCATCACGCGGATTAATAACCGACGTGGTCACCGCAACCTGTCCCGCCAAATGCACGATCACATCGGACCGTTTGGCTGATTCAGCGATCCTATCGGCATCGCGCACGTCCCCAACAATTACCTCGAAGGCACTCTCCCCAAATTCCTGCTTCAACCATTCAAGATTACGCGGCGCACCTGCCCGTGCAAAATTATCATAGATGGTAACCTTCTCACCGCGCTTCAACAAACGATGAACATAGTTCGAACCGATAAAACCCGCGCCGCCGGTCACAAGATAGTTTTTGGTCATGATTAATTTACCTCGTCAGGATTTGCTGCATTTTGTTTGTTTCTCATATTCATAAGTTGCTGATAGACGCCTGAAAGGGTCTGCCCTTCGCGCATTAGGCCAATGGTACCAAGCACACCGCTGTTTAGATAATTATATAAACGGGCAGTCAATGCCACCGCCAGTGACGTAGACTGATCCTTTGTAAACACGAACAAGGCCGCACTGACCGCGCCTTCAAAAGTCCCAACGCCGCCCGGCAAGGCAGGGATGGCTCCGCCTAAAGCAGCCGCGCTCAAAATGAACAAAGTCCACTCAGGCTGCGCCTGCGGGAAGAACGCCAGCGTAATCAAATAATAAGCAACGAGCGCAATAAACCAGTTGAAGCTCATCCACAATAAAAAGCGGATGAAGAGCCAGCCGTCCGTCAGCACGCCCAGACCTTCAAAAAACGACTCGAGGAAACTCCCGCCAAATTTTTGAAGAAAAGGCCAGCGCACACTTAGTTTATGAAAAGTATCCAAAGCCCATTTATTATTGCGAGCCAACACATACATCATCACGAGTCCCAAAATGACCACACCGCCCACGATGTAACCGATCCGTTCGGAGTCCTGCGAATCTGCAACATAGGGCAGAGCCGCCAGAAGAAACGCGGCAGCGAAGGCCAGGTCAACGACTCGTTCAATGATAATGGTGGGCAATATCTCGCTAAAGGTCATCCCCGATTTGCGGCTGAGAAGAAAGGCACGCCCTACTTCGCCAAGGCGGAACGGCAGAAACGTGTTAAGTAAATATCCCTCACTAGCTGCGAAGAGTACATCCACATATTTTGGTTTGTCGCGCAGCAAAGTCTGCCAGACCTTTGCACGCACGAACATCCACAGAAATGAGAGGATGATCGAGCCTGATAAAATGCGATAATTGGCATTCTGGATCGCGCTCCACATGGTTTGGAAATCGACAAAATACAGAATCGCCGCGATCAAGGCAATGCTGACCAAAGCGCCGGGGATCAAACGTTTTATATCTTTCATATTTTTCACCAGAAAATAATTGTAGGGGCGGAGCTGAGCAGCAACCGCCCCTACAATTACACCATAATTTTAAATTTGCGTTATATACAAAAAGGGCGACCACAAGGGTCGCCCCAACGTATTAATCGTCATCCAATTTCAAAACGGCCATGAATGCATCCTGTGGGATTTCCACATTACCGACCATCTTCAAACGCTTCTTGCCTTTTTTCTGTTTTTCAAGCAATTTCTTCTTACGTGAAATATCACCGCCGTAACATTTCGCGAGCACATCCTTGCGCGTGGCTTTGACATTCGCGCGCGAGATGATGCGTCCGCCGGATGCGGCTTGAATGGCGACATCAAACAACTGGCGCGGAATCAGATCCTTGAGTTTGGTGATGAGACGCTGCCCCTTATGGAACGCATCCTTCTCGTGGACAATTGCTGCGAGCGCATCGAGAGGATCACCATTGACGAGGATCTCCAATTTCTGTAATTTATCGACGCGATATTCAAGGAACTGATAATCAAGCGAAGCGTAGCCTTTGGTGCGTGATTTCAACGAATCAAAGAAATCAACAATGATCTCAGAGAGCGGGATCTCAAAATCAAGCTGCACACGATGCGGCGCTGGATATTCCTGTTTCTTGAAAATACCACGGCGCTTGGTGACCAATTCCATGATCGGACCGTAATAATCAGTAGGCGTGATGATCTCAATATTCATCCACGGCTCACGCACTTCGACGATCTTGCTCGGGTCGGGCAATTCAGCGGGCGAGTCAATGGTAATGACTTCGTCATTGATCATCAACACTTCGTATTCCACCGATGGGGCGGTGAAAAGTACATCCAGATCATATTCGCGTTCGATGCGTTCCTGAATAATTTCCATGTGGAACAAGCCAAGGAAACCCGCGCGGAAACCAAATCCCAGCGCTTGCGAGGTTTCAGGCTGGAAGGTTAATGAAGCATCGTTGAGTTGTAGTTTATCAAGCGACTCGCGCAGGGTGGTGTAATCATCCGCTTCAACGGGGTAGATACCGGCAAAGACCATTGGCTTGGGAATGTGATAACCCGGCAAAGGTTCTTCAGCCGGCGCGGATGCGAGTGTGATCGTATCGCCCACGCGGCACTCATGCACGGTCTTGAATCCGGTGGCGATGTAACCAACTTCACCGGAGCCGAGCATTTCCACAGGCTGCATCTTCGGCACAAAGATACCGATCTCAACCGGGCGTAAATCAAGTTTGGTCGCCAACATACGCAGCACATCAGTCGATTTGATTTTGCCTTCCATGATACGCACATACGCGATCACGCCTTTATATGAATCATAATGCGCATCAAAGATCAGCGCGCGGACGGGTTTGTTATCCACATCCTGCGGAGGCGGCACACGTTCAACAATCGCTTCGAGGATTTGATCAATGTTGATGCCTTCCTTGGCGGAGACGCAAAGCACCGATTCAGGATCGACCCCAAGCAGGCTGCCTACATCTTCGGCAACTTCGTCGGGACGGGCTGAGGGGAGATCAATTTTATTGATAACAGGAACAATTGTCAGGTCGGCATCGAGCGCCTGATAAAGATTCGCAAGAGTCTGGGCTTCGATCCCTTGAGTCGCATCCACCACCAAGATCGCGCCTTCGCAGGCTTTGAGCGCGCGGCTGACTTCGTAGCCGAAGTCGACATGCCCGGGCGTGTCGATCAGGTTCATCTCATAGCGTTGATTGGCTTTTGATGTGTAAAACATGCGGACAGCCGAAGACTTGATCGTGACGCCTTTTTCGCGTTCGAGGTCCATGCTGTCGAGCGCCTGTTCGGTCATGTCGCGGTCAGAGATCGCGCCTGTTAATTGAAGCAGGCGGTCTGCAAGCGTGGATTTGCCATGATCAACATGGGCGATGATACAGAAGTTACGGATATGGTCAGTCATATTACTTTTGGGTATTCTCTCTTTTAAAAACTCGAATGCAAACATGACAGGTTCTTAATGAAATTTATTGAATTGCCATGGTTGCGGGGCAAAGTATACCCGATTAAAGTGACCGCCGCCTTTATCATCAGGCGGCGGTTGTCTCTCGTTTATTCCTACTTCTTCGCGGGGAACCAGCGTTTTGCGTCGCGCATGTTCCTGAAAAACATAAACCCCGTCACGGCTATCCCGATCAAATAAATATATTCTGCAATATTGACAAAGTTGTAGGGAATGGTGTTTATGTCAATGCCTGCATCAACGATCTCACTGACAATCCTGCCATCCAGGACTTTCTGCCAATATGTCAGGCCCCACATGACAACAACACCCAAAAGGATCTGCCACAAACTGGAGAATAGACCTTTTCGGCTGGTTAATCCACTCACCATTAAGTAGGCAAGCCCGCCGAACAAAAGCATATTCGCCCCAAGTTCAACATAGTCGGAAGGAATCAGGTCGATCGGTGGAGTCAGTAAATAGCTTATTGAAGAACCGATATTAACCACGGTCAGGAAAAGGATAAAGTAGTAAATTGCAGTGATCAATGGCGAATATACTGTTTGAGAACTAACCGGCCTCATACCCAACGCTTTAAGCAGTTCCTTCGGGTTGGGCAGCAACTGGGCGATCACATCCAACCCGCGCACGCCGGGACGGAAATCGATCCACTGGATGCGGGATAATGCCTTCGAAATGTCGTTGTTCGTCTGAATCAGAATGGGAAAAAGCATTTGTTTTTCCGAATCAGCTTCCGTGTCCGATTTGAAGCGGGAGATCAGCGCAAAGACCGCCTTCGCTTCCTGAATCGTATTCACCTGTGGGTGTCCGTATTTCTTCAAGGTCGCGATCAGATCCTCAGCGATCACGCGGTCTTGAACCGCATAGTCCACATAAAAGGGAATCGGGGTGGGGTTTGAAATCTTCGGGTCGTGCGGATTGATATATTTCGGGATGATGGCTTCCGGCTTTCCCCAACGCTGCATGGCAGGAGAGCGCAGGATGAACAGCAGGATCAGCCCATACATGATGCCCGACCACACAACAATATCCAATGCCGGGTCTTCGTATACCACTAAAGAAAGCACGGATGCAACCGGTAATGCCAGCAAAGCGGTTTGCACATGTGTAAAATCGAAATTTCGTTTGTATATCTTGTAGGGAAGAGGGAACAAGATCCATGGGATGAACAAAGTCCAGTATTCAGAAAGCGATAACAAAGACACCAGTGCGCTCACCAGGATGGCAACCCATACGATCCACGGCGCCTTGAAGCCTGTTTCAGGGACAGGGTGTTCTTCCTGAATCGGCTGCTTCAATTGGGAAAATAATTCTGCCAGCCCTGCTTTATAACTGCCGCGAAAATCCACCCATTCGTATTGTTCCAGTTCCTTGGGTAAATCCACCGCTTCAAAGATCAAAAGAATGACTCGCTTCTTTGTTTCCAAAAAATGACGCCATTCCAGCGCCACATATTCAGAAGCGATTGCAGCCTTGGATACCACAAGCAGAACGGTATCCGCTTCAGTCAGACCTTTATCGATCTGCACATTCCATGGACTACCCGGGATCAAGGCGCGGTAATCCAGCCAAACATCGTAATTCTCACCTTCGAGTTTACTGACCAGATCGTCAACAAACCCAAGTTCGCGGCGTGAATAGCTCATAAAAATCTTTGAAGTCATAAATTTCTCCTCTTAACCGTAATATTAGACTCAACACACTGCTATTGGCTTCGTTTCGTTTATGGCAATCACAAAAAAATCACCAGCGGTTAAGCCGGGTCTGCCCGAAACGGCAAAAGCCTTTTTCAAGATGGCAGGTTGGGTTAAATAGCACAAAAGGGTGGATGTCGCTTTCGATTGGAAATGAGTAAAATATAGCAACCTCATTTGAGATAATCCGTAATTAATGTTGTGCGCAATTTGGCGTACAAGGAGAAAAAATGACTGTACTGGTTTTTGTGGGTTATGTAGTGTTTGGAATTCTATTTCTCATCATGCTATCAGGGATTCGATTCATTCCCAACAACCGAATCGGCGTGATCGAGAAACGATTCAGCGGTAAAGGCTCTGTCAAATCTGGTTTTATCGCGATGAACGGCGAAGCTGGTTATCAGCCACGTATTTTGCGCGGTGGTCTACACTACTTGATGCCGGTTCAGTATGTTGTGCATATGATGCCGTTGGTGACCATCTCCCAGGGTAAGGTCGGCTATGTCTTCGCGCGTGACGGCAAACAATTAGACCCGGCACAGGTGCTGGCATCCAATGCGGCGGTTACTGATTTTCAGGATGTGGAAGGCTTTCTAAAGAATGGCGGACAGCGTGGTCCGCAGCGCCGGATTTTGCGTGAAGGTACCTATGCGTTCAACCTGGTGCAGTTCATTGTCATCACCGAGGAGCGCATTTACACACTGGCATTAAGCAAGGAAGAAGGCGATACGATCCGCGGCATGGCACAAGTGATCGCGGAGCGCGGCGGCTTCCGTCCCGTGGTTATTAAGGATACTGACGATACCATTGGTGTTGTCACCATTCATGACGGCCCGTCCCTCGGACAGGGCGAGATCATTGCACCGGTGGTCGGTGATGAACCTGCACAAGCCGATACCTATCACAACAAATTCCAGGATGCCGATAACTTCCTGCGCGCCGGCGGCCTACGCGGACGTCAATTACAGGTATTGGTGGAAGGCACCTATTACGTCAACCGTTTGTTCGGCACCATTGAAATGATCCCCAAGACGGTCATCGAAGTTGGTAATGTGGGTGTGGTCGTCTCGTACACCGGCGCCATGGGCGCAGACCTTTCAGGCAAGGACTATCGTCACGGCGAATTGGCTTCCAAAGGCAACCGTGGTATTTGGAGCGAACCGCTCCTGCCCGGCAAGTATGCCTTTAACACGTATGCGGGTAAGATCATTTCGGTTCCGACGACCAACTTTATCTTAAAGTGGATCCGCGCGGATGTCGGTGCACACAAGTTCGATGAGAATCTAACCGAAGTCTCGCTCATCACAAAGGATGCGTTCGAGCCGTCCCTGCCGCTTTCGGTGGTTGTCCATATTGATTATCAAAAGGCCCCGCTCGTTATTCAACGCTTTGGTGATATCAAAAAACTGGTGGAACAAACTCTCGACCCGATGGTTTCGGCCTACTTCAAGAACGTCGGTCAGACACGCACATTGATTCAACTCTTGCAGGAACGCAGTACCATTCAACAGCAATCCAGCCTTGAGATGAAGGAAAAGTTTGAGCATTACAACCTTGAGTTGGAAGAAGTGCTGATTGGCACACCTTCCTCACCCGAAGGTGACACTCAGATTGAGACCATTCTTAACCAATTGCGTTCACGTCAGGTGGCTACCGAACAGGTCGAAACCTACGCCCAGCAGGAAAAAGCGTCCATCAAGGAACGCGAGTTGAAAGAGGCTCAATCACGCGCGCAAATGCAAACGAGATTGACCGAAGCCGAGTTGAACATTAACATCCAGACCGATCAGGGTAAGGCTGAGTATCAACGCTCCCTGCAACAGGCGCAGCAGATCCGCGCGCTGGCTGAAGCGGAAGCTGAAAAGATCGCCCGCATCGGTATCGCGCAGGCGCTTGCCACCGAAGAACAGGTCCGTGCGTATGGCGGCCCTCAATTCCAGGTGACGCAGCAGGTACTCAACCGCTTCTCAGAAGCCATTCAATCCTCCGGCGTGGACGTTGTACCGCGTGTGGTTGTTGGCGGCAACAATGCCGAAGGCGGAACCTCCGGCAACAGCAATGTGATGGAAGGCCTGCTGACCATGCTATTGTCAGACCGTTTCAGCGCCATGGCGGAAGAATCCACGAAAGCCCAGCGTTCGCCTGAAGCGGATGCCCTGCGTGAGCAGATCCGCAAGGATATGGAAAAGAAGAAGTAACCATAACAAAAAATGGACTGGCCGGTAGCGGCTAGTCCATTTTTTGTTGCATGGAAATATACAAACCTCTTTAAAATGCTACAATAAAAGTATTAAACCAATCTTATGAAAACATTATCCCACCCCATCTCCGCATTAAGCCTTTTACTAATTGGCATGTTAGTCAGCATCACACTATCCGTGATGTCCACCTGGGCAGACTTTGAGGCCGCGTTCTATGGATTTACAAAGCAGGCCAAGAATCCGCTTTCAGGATTAAGTTGTCCCATTTTGATGGGCAGCAATGAAAGTCAGACCATCTCGATCAAGGTCACCAACCCAACAGGCCAGGTGATCTCACCATCGGTCAGGACGGAAATCAGCACATCCCTTGCACCAGCTACCTCTCTTGAATTCATAGACCTGGCAGCAGGTGAAGCTCATACATTCACATGGAATATCGGCCCTGATAATCTTGATCTGGGACAATTCATCTTCGCCAAAGTTTTGGTCTACTCCGCCTACCCAATGCCAGACCAGGAAAATACCTGCGGCGTATTTGTACTGCCCGTGCGCGGCAATGGCACATGGATATTGGTCATCACATCCATCATCAGCATTCTAAGCCTAATCAGCGGAGCATACCTGTTACACAAAAGTGACCTGTCTGAAAAAACGAAGCGTCCAGTGCTATTTCTTGCAGCCCTGATCTTATTAACAATGGCAATCAGTTTTATGGGACTATGGATTCAAGCAATTGTCCTACTTGCCATCACCACCCTGATGATCTTCATCATACTCAGTTTACGTCTCAGGCAAAACACTTAAAAAAATAAGCCGCCATCAAAAAGATGGCGGCTTATTTTTTTACTTCACCAAATTTCTCAAAACCGTATGCAGGATACCGCCGTTGCGGTAGTAATTTACTTCCACATCGGTATTCAGCAACACGGTCACTTTAAACTCAATAACTTTCCCGTCAGATTTCTTCGCCTTGACTGTGATCTCGCTTTGCGGCTTGATCTGGTCATTGACGCCTTCAATGGTAAACACTTCGCTGCCGTCCAGACCGAGGGACTCGGCATTTTGTCCCTGAGTGAATCTCAGCGGAAGCACACCCATACCAACCAAATTCGAGCGGTGAATGCGTTCAAACGATTCAGCAATGACGGCCTTCACGCCCTGCAGCATCGGTCCCTTCGCGGCCCAGTCACGGCTGGAGCCGGTGCCATATTCCTTGCCTGCCAGAATAATGCTTGGCACGCCTTCACTTTGATATTTCATGGCCGCATCAAAAATGGACATCACCTCACCGGAAGTGTGGTGCTTGGTCCAGTTGCCTTCTTTGGGAGCGACCAGTTGATTCTTCAAGCGGATATTCGCGAACGTGCCGCGTGCCATCACCTGATCATTCCCACGGCGCGCGCCATACGAGTTGAAGTATGTGGGCGCCACATCATGTTCCTGCAAAAACTTCCCAGCCGGACTGTCTGTGGCGATGTTACCAGCGGGTGAAATGTGATCGGTGGTGATCGAGTCGCCGAACATGCCCAATACGCGGGCTGATTGAATTCCCTTTACAGCGCCCACTTCCATTGTGATGCTTTGGAAATACGGAGGATGATGGATGTAAGTTGAGTTTTCATCCCACGCATACAAGTCACCTTCCACAACCTTGACCTCTTTCCACATATCTGAACCGGCAAATACATCAGCATATTTGGCTTTGAACATTTCAGCTTTGACATTGGACTCAATCGCTTCGCTGATTTCCTGTTGGCTGGGCCATAAATCTTTGAGATATACAGGCTGATTGTTTTTGTCTGTGCCAAGCGCATCATTATTCAAGTCAATATCCACGGTGCCGGCGAGCGCGTACGCAACCACCAATGGAGGAGATGCAAGATAATTGGCTTTCACCAACGGATGCACACGTCCTTCAAAGTTACGATTGCCGGAAATCACCGCAGCCGCAACAAGATCACTGCCGGTAACGGCTTTGGCAACTTCACCCGGCAACGGGCCTGAGTTACCGATACAAGTTGTGCAGCCATAAGCGATGACATTGAATCCAAGTTTGGAAAGCGGTTCGATCAGCCCGGCGTTTTGGAGATACTCAGTCACAACCAATGAACCGGGCGCGAGAGAAGTCTTGACATACGGCTTCACATTCAAGCCTTTTTCAACGGCCTTCTTTGCGACCAATCCCGCGGCGATCATGACAGACGGGTTGGATGTATTCGTGCAGGAGGTAATCGCGGCGATCACAATTGCGCCATGCTTCATAACCTGTGCGCCGCCATTCGTGCCAAAAACAGCTTCGCGAGTCAAGGCTTCTTCAGAAAGTTCATAACCACGATCTTTAACCGGGGCGATTAATGCCTTTCGAAATGTATCCTGCATATCGGTCAGGGCGACGCGGTCTTGCGGTCGCTTGGGACCTGCCAAAGACGGGACAACAGAAGCAAGGTCGAGTTCGAGCATGTCTGTATATTCAGGCTCAGGCATACCGGCTTCGTGGAAAAGTCCCTGGGCGCGCATGTAGGCTTCGGTGCGATCCACTACTTCGTCTGGCCGACCCGTTAGACGCATGTAGCGCAGCGTCTCTTCATCCACAGGGAAGTAGCCCATTGTGGCGCCATATTCAGGAGCCATGTTCGCAATCGTGGCGCGATCCGTCAACGACATGTGACTGAGACCTTCGCCATAGAACTCAACAAATTTATCGACCACACCTTTTTTGCGCAGCATTTGTGTGACGGTCAACACGAGGTCGGTGGCGGTGACGCCTTCGCTGAGTTTGCCATACAGTTTGAAACCGATCACATCGGGCAGCAGCATGTCCATCGGCTGGCCGAGCATAACGGCTTCGGCTTCGATGCCACCCACGCCCCAGCCGACGACGCCGAGGCCGTTGATCATGGTGGTGTGTGAGTCTGTGCCGACAACCGTATCAGGGAAGGCAAGCACATCGTCGCCGTCAATTTTGGTCATAACGACTTCGGCGAGATTTTCAAGATTGACCTGATGCACAATGCCGGTCATTGGCGGCACAACGCGGAAATTACTAAAGGCTTTTTGTCCCCATTTGAGAAATTCATAACGTTCGCGATTGCGCAGAAATTCCATTTCGGTGTTGCGATTAAGCGCATCGGTTGTGGCGAAGAAATCAACCTGCACCGAGTGATCGATGACCAGATCCACCGGCACCAATGGATTAATTTTCTTCGGGTCGCCGCCGAGACGGGCAACTGCCGAACGCATGGCGGCCAGATCAACGACTGCGGGCACGCCTGTGAAATCCTGCATGACCACGCGGCCGGGCAAAAACGGAATACCGGGGCGTGCGCCTTTGGGAGTCCACGCGGCGATGTTCTTCACATCGTTCTGCGTAATCTCATTATCATTGCATTGACGAAGAGCGGCTTCAAGCACGATACGGATCGAGAAAGGCAGTTTACTTAAATTAACGAGGCCGGCCTTTTCCAACGCATCGAGACGAAAAATGATGTATTGCTTTTTTCCCACGGTCAATACATCACGGGACTTAAATAGGTCTTGCATGGTACTACTCCTTTGGTGATGAGGGTTTCGATAAAGGACAGGCGCAAGGCCTGTCCCTACTCACACCACAACTACGAAGAACCCAAAGGAGCGCCTTTGATATCCTTGCCTGGAATGTGGTGGGGTTTACATGATCGCTGTATCTTGAGCGCAGCCCAATGACAGGCTCAAGAGAAAATCCAAACATTTAACATACTTATCATAAAGCCCTTCGACCATCTTTCTCGAAGAGCATTCTTCAAACTTGATTCACACGCAAAAAACTACAACTTCAATTCCTGCGTGATCGACTCAACGAGCGTTACCTTTTCAATTTCATTTAGAAATGAAGTCTGTGCCGCGAGCAAAATGCTTTGCTTCAATTTCTCAAGCGGCACTTTTAATTCTTCGCAGGTATGCTGATACTCATGGGTCAGTGTAATGCGTGAAACACTCGGATCATCGGTGTTGACAGTCACATTCAACCCCGCCGCCATCATACGCGGCAGTGGATGTTCCGGCAGAGACTTCACCACACCCGATTGATAATTACTGGTTACACAAACTTCAAAGACCGTGCCGCGCTCACGCGCCAGGGCAGTGACATATTCATCTTCCAGCACGCGCACCCCGTGACCGATCCGCTCGGCATTTAAATTCTCAAGCGCATCGCGCACATTTCCCGCGCCGCCCCATTCACCCGCGTGAATGGTCACATGCAGCCCTGATTGTCTTGCTTCTTTAAAAATCCCATGAAACGCATCGGATTTAAATTCTGCTTCATTGCCTGCAAGATCAAGCCCAACCAGTCCATCTTTAATATGTTCAGCAGCGAGCCAGGCCACCTGCTCAGCCAGTTCGGGGCTTTCATGCCGGTTGACCGAAGCGATCAACCCGACCTTCATCCTATATTTCTTCGCCGCATTCTGCGCACTGGTGATGACCCAATCCATCACATCGTGCAAAGGGAATCCTTCTGCGCGGCTGAGCGCAACGGGTGTAAAACGCAGTTCCAGATAACGGATATTATCAAACGCCGCATCTTCAACCGCCTCGCGCGTAACACGATCTATGACATCAGGTGATCTATAAAAAAGTCTGAGTGTTTTAAATTTATCGAGGAAATTACTAAAGGTCATCGGGTCCTGGTCCTGCACCTGCACCAGCCCGCTGAGATTAAACATACTAACCGGAACCGTCACCCCATGCTGACGTGCAATATCCAGCATGGTTGTCAAACGCAAAAAGAACCTTCAAGATGGCGGTGTAACTCCACCTTGGGAAGGGAAAAAAATTTATTGAACGGAGCAGTTTCGTCGCGTGCCAATCTGCCTCTGTCACTTGCCGCATAAATTACCAAAGGGATTAAAAATCACGAGTAAAAAATTTCGTGGCCTTTATGCAGCGGTCAGTAAAATTTAGTGACGCTTTCTTTTCTTCTTGTTTATACCGCCAACCTGAACCTGCTGTGTCTGTTCAACGACCGGCGCAGGCGCTTCACTTTCAGAATTATCGACCAGCGTAATCTCCACGCGCCGCGGTCTCGCCGCAAAAGCGCGCCCGATTACCAATCCACGCACATCTTCGAGCAATTGCTGGAACATTTCCGATGCGCGACCTTTATATTGTACCAGTGGGTCACGTTGGGCGTAAGCCTCAAGCCCGATCGACACGCGCAAGGCTTCAACTTTTGTGAGATATTCCACCCACAACTCGCTGAACGCGCTCAATAACAATTGACGATGGACATCATTGAGGACATATTTCCCGATCGACTCGACCAACAGCGCGCGGTCTGACTCACTGAGAGTTGATATCGTCTCGTTGAGCCGATTCTCCCCGAATCCTTCAACACGGCTCAGGATACGCGCGGCAGGACCAAAATCCGCCAGCCGGGTTGCATTCTGACTCAGCCGCGCAAACTCACTCTGACCCCAGGTGGTGCGCAAAACATTTTCAGCAGCTTCAAGATGCGCCATTACATCTTCCACCACATCCTGCGCTTCACGGTTATCCATCAACTGAGCGGCCAGGAAAATATAGGCGAAACGGGTGTACCCCTGTTTGACCTGTTTGTGAGTCTTCTGATCAAACGCGGCACGCACGCCTTGCGAAAGAGTCAAAAGTAAACGCAATTTGGCTGCATCACTTTCCACAGACTCACGCTGGAGAAAAGCGTCAAGATCCCGTTCGACCTGCGCATTCAAGCGTTCACGTTTATGCGCCAGTCCTTCACGCGCCGTATTCAGAATCACCTCATCAAGCTCATCCCAATCGGCGGGCAAAGGTGTCGCCCAGCTTAATTGTTCGCCAACCCGGTTTTGGATCGCACCGATCAGCCGTTTGGCATTCAATTCGGTCAACTGCTGCGAGACCAGATCCTGGATGTCTTCCTTCACGCTTTCAGGGTCATCGCCCAAAGCGCGCATCATTTCATTATTAAGTTTCAGCGGCAAGCGGACAAGCGCGGCAAGCTCTTCCACGATCTTTTGCGGACGGGGTGTTTCCTCCATGCCGCGCAGGCCTTCAAAATAGGCATCGATCAAATCGTCACGCTCGTTCGTCTGTGTTTCCGAAAGACTCGCGTGTTTTCTTAACCAGAGATTCGATCGCGCGCAAATTATGTTCGCCTTCCGTATCAATGGCACGGGAAACGACATTTAATGTTAAACGTTTCAGGCTGTCGGCATCACCCTGCAATTCTTTCAAAATCAGTTTATAGCCATAGGACGGATAAACGCCATCTACAGACTCAAAGGGAGGCTGAACCTGTTCGAGCCACGCCAGCAATTTCCACGGGCCTTCTTCATCAGCAAGGCCCATATCCACGCGCTTTTCCACTTCACTTTGAAGCATGTCGGCCACATCTTCGCTCAGGTCTTCCTTAACGAAAATACGGTCGCGTTGATTGTAGATCTGCGAGCGCTGTTTATTGAGCACATCGTCATATTCAAGCAAATGCTTGCGCACATCAAAGTTCGCACCTTCGACGCGGGTCTGTGAACCTTCAATGATGTTACTCACAAGACGCACTTCCAGCGGAAGTGAATCATCCACCTTAAGGCGTTCCATCAGCCCACCGACCTGGTCGCCGCCGAACATGCGCATCAGATCATCCTGCAATGAAAGGTAAAAGCGGGATGAACCGGGGTCACCCTGACGGGCAGCACGTCCGCGTAACTGATTATCGATACGGCGTGCTTCATGACGCTCGGAACCGATGACATGCAAACCGCCAAGTTCCTTAACGCGTTCCATATCATCGAAATATTGCAGGAAGAGTTTTACTTCGGCTTCGTAAATGCCAAATTGAGCAGGGTCCGCCTTAAGCAAAACCTGACGGCGTTCTTCGAGAGTCATGTCAAATGGATCGGCATGGCCCACTTTACGCAGGACACGATTGGCGGCCGCGATCACTTCTTCCGCTACTTCGCCGCCGAGTTTAATATCCACACCACGGCCGGCCATGTTGGTGGCGATGGTCACGGCACCGAAGGCACCTGCACCGGCGATGATCTGCGATTCTCCGGTGTGTTTGCGGGCATTCAAAACAAGATGCGGAACGCCGCCCTGAATGATGGCCTTTAAAGCGGTCACCAGACTCTTCCGGGCAAGGCAAGCGCATCGAGTAATATTTTTAAGTTGGCTGCTTCTTCAGGATTAATACTGGTGACGCCGTGCGGTTTGATGAAATTACGCAATGCGTCAGGCGTGATCTTTTCGATCGGTTCGTTAAAAGGCGCGAGTTCGGCGATCAGACGGCCATCTTCTTCGAGGTCTTTGGCTTTCATGTATGCCCGTCGCACAAGAGTCACTTGCAGTAAACGGCGAACAGGTTCGGCCTTGAGTCGACCCGAGAGTCTGTCGGATGATTCAACGGAAGTGGTACCCACGAGCATCGGTCTGCCCAGCGCGTGATAGCGGATAACTTCCATCACGATGGCGCGTAACTTTGCTTCGACGGTGCGATAGATCACATCGGGATAATCTTTTCTGCGATAGAACAACGGGGATGTATCACCCGAGCGCGCAAAGTATGAATAGGTGTAGCCTTCCTCATCCTTGGATTTGATCTCGGTCAACGGAGCACCCTTACCGAAGGATTGATACTCAAGATTTGGCGGGACGGGAGCCACTTCGAGTTTATAGATCTTGTTGAATTCTTCGGCTTCGGTTAATGCGGTACCGGTCATGCCCGCAAGTTTTTGATACATGCGGAAATAATTTTGCAGGGTGATGGTGGCGTAGGTGACCGAACTCGGCTCCACCTTAACACCTTCCTTGGCTTCGACCGCTTGATGCAGGCCATCGCTCCAGCGGCGGCCCGGCATTTGACGGCCGGTGAATTCGTCCACGATGACGACTTTGCCGCCCTGTACCAGATATTCCTTGTTGCGGATAAAGAGGAACTGCGCGCGCAACGCCTGTTCGAGGTAACCGGTGAGACGTGCCTGCTCGGGCGTAAGATCTTCGGGGCGGTCGGGATCGAGCAATATCAGGCCGAGGATCGACTCAACGTGACTGAATCCAACTTCCGTTAAAGTAACGTTGCGATTCTTTTCATCCAATTCATAATCTTCGGCGCGAAGTTGTTTGACGACCTGAGCCATCTTGCCGTACCATTCCAGATCGCCGGAAGCGGGGCCTGAAATAATGAGCGGGGTGCGGGCTTCGTCGATCAGGACGTTATCGACTTCATCGACGATGGCGAAGTAGTGGCCGCGCTGTACGCGATTTTCCAAACGCATGGCCATATTATCGCGCAGATAATCGAAACCGAATTCTGAGTTGGTGCCATAGGTGACATCGGCGCTGTAAGCTTCGACGCGGTCTACGAGACGCAGGTTGTGTTGATCTTCATGCGGGGATTCTTTTTCGAAATCAACCATGAAGGCTTTCTTGCCGTTTTCAGTGGCGGCGGCCATTTGCAAGACACCAACCGAGACGCCGAGCGCGTCAAAAATGGGAGCCATCCAACGCGCATCACGCCGCGCCAGATAATCATTGACCGTGATGAGATGCACGCCACGGCCGGTTAATGCATTGAGGTAAACAGGCAAAGTTGAAACAAGGGTCTTGCCTTCGCCGGTGCGCATTTCTGCGATCTGGCTGTGATGCAGGGCGCCGCCGCCGATGATCTGCACATCATAATGACGCAGACCAATGGTGCGTTTGGATGCTTCACGCACTGCGGCAAACGCCTCAGGCATGATCTCATCCAGTGCATCCTGTTCAAACTTATTGCGCTCTTCATCGCGTTCCTGTCCGCTGATGGGCGGGGGATTTAAGCCAACCAAGGCTTGCGCAATACGCGCTTTGAATTCACCGGTCTTGGCTCGCAAGGCTTCATCACTTAAGGCGGAATATTCCGCTTCAAGCGCATTGACCTGGATCACGAGATCTTTAAATTGATCGACTGTCTTTTTTGTGGGGTTGCCACTGAATAGTTGTACGAAGTTTTTAAGCATATAAGCCCTTTCAAGGGGGATTATAGCATGGGAGGTTGTGGGGAGAATTTGAATTTTATTAATGTTTGGGGGGATCGGACGGTAGGGCTATTCCAAGGTCAGAAAACCTGAACGCGAATTACGCGAAAAGGCGAATTACACGAAAAACCTTTTTAAATTCGCAAAATTCGTTCATTCGAGAAATTCGCGTTCCAAGCACGCCGCAGAAATTAAGACTCGTCAAGCGACCTTGGAAAAGCCATGGGGTGGACGGTGGACGATTGTTTACCATTTACCAGAGCAGACCTGACAGGTTTTACCGTGACATACTGAACGCAGGAATCTCACAGGAAACCTGTCAGGTCTTTTATATTTTATTTATTCACAAGACGGAAAGACTTCTCTTCCCAGACGATCGTGGACGATTTCGCTTGTGTTCGCCGTACTTCATTGGCAACAAAGGTGAGGATCTCCTTGCGGCGACCTGCCGCCCAGGGAAATGCCGCATCCCATTTGTCTTCGGCAGGGATCGTCACAATGGCGACAGTATCGCCTCCGCCAAATTCAAAATAAAAATCGCAGGTATTCTTCTTCAACCAGCCTTCGATATATTGCACAGTGCCGGAAGGTCCCTTTTGAATGATGTTGATCTTTGCCATTTTAAAAAATCTCCTTTGGGCCATGTATGGATAAAACTGCTGTAACCAACTTTATCCATAATTTTACTAAAGGTCGAAGTTATATTGAGCAAAAGGTCAAAACCCATTCTTCCCATTAAAAAATCTCAATATCCCAACGCCCGTATGATGGGACCACAGACCCAGCCAATGATCACGGATGCGAAACCACAGATCAAGGTTGCGAATGGATGAAAGATAAAAACCAGCGACGGATAAAAGTAGACCGCGGCCGTAATCAGCAACAGCAGCCCGCCAATCGTTGTACCGACCCCGGCGACGAGGGCGCTTGTCCCTTCGAGGATCGTAGTGACCATGTAGGATCGTCCGCGCCACCCAACTTCGATCCTTTCCATGAAAGTCCCCATCAGGCCATAGATAAAGAATAGACCCCCAAAAGCAACCCATATCCACTTGCTAAGCGGGTCTTTCTCCAATTCATAGGAGTAATATCATTATCAGGGATGGAACTTGAGACCCACATATAAATTAACGCTGTCCCGCCCAGAACAATGATTATGCCTAATAGACTAACCAATATCCCCTCAAGACCGTCTTCTTCCTGCTTCACTTCATGAGACATAATTTTGCCCTCCGCAAAACTCAAAAAGTTTTCACACTACGATACGGGAAAAGAATCCACCATAGAGCATTTACAAGCTAACCGAGACCTTCCTCTCTCCACCAATAACTGCCAACGCCAATGACTGTTAGAAAAGCGAGAACAGTGCAGCCTCACCCCAGGTAAGGTCCGCCAGAAAATGACTGCTGAAAAGGACTGTTAAAAATACAACAACAATAGCAATCAGGTAGTTACGAATTTTTGCGGGCATAAGATGTTTCTTTATCCAGTATGGGATGGGTAATTTTT
The DNA here is from genome assembly GCF_016717045.1 of Candidatus Villigracilis proximus. Taxonomy (NCBI): domain Bacteria; kingdom Bacillati; phylum Chloroflexota; class Anaerolineae; order Anaerolineales; family Candidatus Villigracilaceae; genus Candidatus Villigracilis; species Candidatus Villigracilis proximus. Next base: position 34,415 of record NZ_JADJUO010000023.1, read on the forward strand.
AAATAGTGAAAACTTCCCAGAGAACAATAATTATAGTTCTCCGGGAAGTTCCTGTATATGTCTCTGAACACAACAATTGCTTTTGTGCGGATTTTTTTATTTAAGATTGGCGAATCAAAAAGGAGCGGATCCGTGAACGGTCCGCTCCTTTTTTGTGATGCTCATATTTCGTTTACCCGATCAAGATCGCCAGCAGACGCAAGGGTGCTTTGAAAACAGCAGCCCAATCTGATTTCTGTCTTCCGGTTACCTGCGGCTTTGCCAACAAAGTGTGTTCGTGCATCATCTGGAAGCGCCGCTTTTCGTGATCAAGAGCCGCCGCTTTGATCTCATAGGCGTTTCTCCAGGAAGCGCGTTTTTCCGGTGTGTGGTTGTAGAAGTTATGCATTGTGTTCTCCTGAAATAAAAAAACAAGTCTTTTGCCATCCGACAATTCCCTTCGCAGTACGCGAAGCTCACGACCTGAAATACTCATGGAGAATGGTATTTCCTGTGTGACCTTCGACGCCTACGAGGTTAGCTGTCGGGCTGGAGCAGAAGACTTGCTCTACAACGCATACGCGTCATTTCGCCCCGGAAGTGGGTTCCCCGATCAAAAAGATTCGGCGTACAACAATCAAGTTACTCATTCACTATAACATAACAAATTTCATACAAGAAGTACCCTTTTGGGTAAACATGCAGATTAGGGGTATTACCTATTATCAGCAGACCATGGACGATAGATCGTTGACCGTGTTTTTCCATCGTCCATATCATCCCGGTTGAACCTGTCACATGATTTAAAATATTATGTCTGTTCTTTCAGCCAGGCCAGTGTTTCATCAAACGCTTGCTCGGGTGAAACAGTAGGTCGATAACCAAAATCGTTCCGGGCTTTGATTCCTTTAAAATAAAAATCCCGGCAGGTTGATAACATAACATAGCGCGTTAACAGCGGCGGCTGGGGACCCACCCCGAAGCGCGCCAGGGTTTCAAACATAAGCGCCAATCCATAGGCAAACGCATCCGGGATGCGTTTGCCGGGAACCGGGTATCCAAGAGCGGTCAGGTAAGGGGTAACGAAATCATAGAAATTACCCGGTTCATGATCGGTGATGAAGTACGCCTGTCCGCTGACCACTGAATCCTGTTGTAACGCGAGCGCAGCCCGTATGTGTGCTTCCACCAAATTAGTGATGTAGATGTGATTGAATCGAGCACTGCCATCGCCTAGATAAATCATTTTTCCCTGCCGGGCAGCTTTGAGGATGGGAGGGAAGCGATGTCGATCTCCGGGGCCATAGATGCCGGCGGCACGCAGGGCGCAGGTCTGCAATCCCCGGGGTTGATTGGCGTGCAAGATATCCTGCTCAGCCAGAGCTTTCGTGTGACTGTAATCATCCAAATGTTGTTTGGGATAAGGCTGCTGTTCATCACCGTTGCTAATGGGAGAGCCATCGAACACCACATCAACGGAGCTGGTGTAGATCAAACGTGTCACACCCTGTTTATGACAGGCTTCAATGACATTACGATTGCCCCGCACATTGACCGCCATCAGACGTTCACGACTGCGTGATCCCCAATCCACCAAGGCGGCGGTCTGAAACACTGTATCGACTCCGGCACAAGCCTGCAAAACTTGTTCCGGGTTGCAAAGGTCGCCAATGATCGATTCAACGTCCGAATCGGGACATGGGTTCAGGTCAAAGCACCGCACCTGATCAAAACCGGACTTTTTCAGTCCGCTGATCAACGCCGCTCTAAAAATCCACTACCGCCAATGACAAGTATATTTTTTCATTTCCATTCCCGGATTGTATAACGAAATGAAAAGAGTGCCATCAAGATCAACCAACGATGGTAAAGCGGACCGTGGACGATAGACCGTTGACCATGTTTCTATCGTCCATCGTCTACCGTTAATTATCCTTCAACTCAACCGCGATGATATCGATACTAGTGCTGCCGACGTTCTCGAGCGTATGCGGCGGAAGAGGCTGAGACCATAAAACTTCGGAAGGGGTTTTGAATGCTTCAACCGTTCTGGAGTCTAGTAAAACTTTTCCATTTTCGTCACAGCGGACAAACTCACCCCAGCTCTTAACATATAAAACGCTTGGCCAGCGATGTGTGTGAACAGGAACTTTATCGCCTGCAGGGATGGATGTATAAAGCACCCGCACTCGTTCATTTTCGAACAATAGTTTATGATGGTTTGGCGCAGCGATCAGCGCATCAAGCGAGTCTATTGATTGCCAATCTTGCATGGAGGGTACGGGCGTATCCATGTTTTAGATCTCCTTTTGTATAAATACTTGTAAATTAAGATGTTTGATCGGAGTTATTGGCTTATACAATATCTATCGTTCCCCTCATATCTTTTATGCCGCTGCTTGTTGTGTGTACAGAAATTTCTGAAATTCAATAAATACATTTCGAATGCTCTGAATATTGCCCAATATTTGTTGGGCATCATCCAGAGCATGGTATTTGAGTTTGAGCAGGTCGGGAAGTTTTTCCTGATCGAGTTCTTCGACGCCGGTTTCGATGTATTTGGATAAAACAAATTCAACAAATTGTTTTTGTTCGTTGCTCAGCGCGGAGAAGATATCCGATTGCGCTTTGGCAACGCGGACTTCCCTTGTGATCGGCTGCACCGCGTATGAGACGTATTCCAGCACGTCGAAGAGGTCACTCTTTTCGGCGTTGATGAGGGACTGCATGATCTGTAGTTGCTCCTTGCCAAAGCCCGCTTCTGCCAGTTGTTCGAGCAGGGCTTTGCGTGTGTCGGGCTTGGACCAGATCGCGCGCAATTGTTCTTCATTCTTGAAGAAGTCGGGCAGTTTGCCGAAGAGTTTTTCCATGAATTGTTCGGCAGTGAGCGGTCTTCCATCTGCATCGTAGAACAGGGTATTTGCCATGTGCTGAATTTCGCGCTCTTTGCCGTCGCGCAGTTTGATTTTGACTTTTACTTTGGGTTCAGGCGGCTCGTTGGGTCCCTCATATGGTGGACGTGGCGGTTCACCAGTCTTTTTTGGTTCCACTGGTTCTTCTGGTTCTCCATCCCATTCGGGGTCGGCAAAGTGATTATGAGCATCGACAAAGTCGTAGATGGTGAAATATTCCTTCCCATCAAAGAGACGTGTGCCACGGCCAATAATTTGCTTGAATTCGATGATCGTTCTGATCGGACGCATGAGGATAATGCTGCGGATGTTGCGCGCATCCACGCCCGTGGACAGTTTTTGCGAGGTGGTCAAAATGGTGGGAATGGTCTTTTCGTTATCTTGAAACTCGCGCAGATATTGCTCGCCGAGTTCGCCATCGTTGGCAGTGACGCGGACGCAGTACATTGGGTCAGTGCTTTTCTTGTACTGGTTGATCAGATCGCGGACTGCTGCGGCGTGATCCTGGGTGGCGCAGAAGACCAGGGCTTTCTCATTCTGGTTGATCTCGTCCATGAAGAGCTGGACGCGCTTGGCTTCACGGGCTTTGATCTCGATGATGCGGTTGAAATCAGCTTCCTTGTAAACTTTGCCTGTTTCAATTTCACCTTCGATGATTGTGTCATCCGAGGTGTAGATGTATTCATCGAGGGTAGTTTTGATATTGCGGACTTTGAAGGAGTCAGGAATCCGTCGTTGATGCCTTCCTTCAGAGAGTAGACGTAAACGGGTTCGCCAAAATATTTGTAGGTGTCAACATTGTCTTTGCGTTTGGGCGTGGCGGTGAGACCAAGCTGCACAGCGGGCGAGAAATATTCCATGATATCGCGCCAGTTGCCTTCGTCGTTGGCGCCGCCGCGGTGACATTCGTCGATGACGATGAAGTCGAAATAATCTTTAGGATATTCGCCAAAGTACCCTTCGACAGGCTCAGGAACCTTTGGCGATTCAGCGACAGCCTGTTTGTTTTTCGATAATTCCTTGAGCAGTTCCATGTCGCCTTTAATTAATGCCAATTTCTTGGCTCTGCTCCATTTTGAATCTGCTTCTCTCTATTAACCGAATCTATTCTGTCAAAAGTCTCATAATAAACCAGCTTGATCGGCAGATTATTTTTTTGTATATTCTGCACCTTCGCCATTTTTATGTTGCTCCATTCGCAAGCGTAAATCTTTTGTACTTCCCGTATAAAAACTTCCGTCGACGCACTCCAAAATATACATATATCCATAAGCGCGTTTCACTGAATCATATTAAGTTCGGCAAGTTCGACAGGCTCACTTACCGAAAGAGCGGTGGGGAATTCATGAGCAGTAGGTGCTTCATGAGCGGTGGGTGAGCCTGTCAGAACCCGCTCCTGAAGGTCTGAAAGATGGTGAAGAAGATGCTGCCATTGGTTGGGACGCCGCCGCGCTTGCGGATGTCGTTTGGTTTGATGCGGACAAGGGCATCTTCGGGAAAGGCGTTGAAGGCGTTAAATGCCTGGTCGGCGAGAATATTTCGGTCGGCCAGAAACAGGATTCGGGGCCGTCGCGAAGCGTCGCGCATTAAATTCCAGCGGCTGTGGAATAACTTCCAGGCGATCTGAAAGGCGATGAAGGTTTTGCCAGTGCCCGTGGCGAGAGTCAAAAGGATGCGTTGCTTTTTTTCGGCGATGGCTTCCATGACGCTGTTGACGGCGATCTCTTGATAATAGCGCGCGGACTTGGTGCCGCCTACATCTTCATAGGGGACGAGGTCGAAGGAGTTGTTCCAGTTGTCCCGCGGGGTGACAGCGAATGTTCTGTTCCAGAGTTCTTCGGGTGTGGGGAATTTGGCGATGGTGCCTTCGCCGCCCGCCATGTTGATCTCGTAGATCTCTTTGCCGTTGGCGGCATAGGCGAAGTTGAGGCTGAGTTTTTGAGCGTAGTTCTTGGCTTGCCCCACGCCTTCGCCGACTGGACGTTCGTTGCTTTTGGCTTCGATGACGGCGAGTTGACGATTTTTATAGACCAGAATGTAATCGGTGATGAGCGGTTTGCTGCGCCCGCCGCCCGCCTGGATTTTGCCGTCTGTGATGTGACGTTCGCGCAGGATTCGCGCGCCATCCAAAACACCCCAGCCTGCTTCGCGCAGTTTGGGGTCGATCAGTTCGGCTCTGGTCTCAGCTTCGTTCATGACTACTTCCCTCAGGCGTTATCAGTGAAAATGTTCAGATATTCTCTGTACACATACGATTGACCATATTTTTTATCTTTATCTTTAGGCTCAAGGATCTTTAGCGCGATAAGGCGATCAATGACCATTTGTGCACCAGCACGGGTATTGAAGCCTGTCCATTTTGGACGAGGGCGACATTCACCACGGGCTGACTGTACAGCATGGATAAAACCTGCGATGCGCTCTCGAATGCGCGCTTGCCCAAAGTGCATATGGTTTCCAAGGTTTCTTTCACGCAGTGATGTGATCCTATCCACCATGCTGATTGCTTCATTGGCGGTTTCGACCACGCCATCCAGAAAAAATCAGGCCAGGGATAGATCTGTCCCTGATGATATTTTTCGAGACGTTGATAGTAAACGGTCTGATATTTTTTGAAGTAGGAGGAAAGGAATAGCACAGGGTTTTCCAGTGTGCCACTTTTCCACAGACAGAACATGATCAACATTCTGCCCGTTCTTCCATTGCCATCGAGGAAGAGATGGATGGTCTCAAATTTCGCGTGGACAAGCCCTGCTTTAATAGCGGGAGGAATCGTGTCATCGGTATGGATGAATTTCGCGATATCAGAGAGGGCAGGCAGGATTGCATCAGCGGGCGGCGAGGACGAAGGATGCGTTGTCGGGGCGTGTGCCGCCGATCCAGTTTTGAGTTTTTCTGAATTCTCCAGGGTCTGAAAACTGGGTTCCCCGCGCTTCATGCATTAACTCTTTGTGCAGTTCCCGCAATAAACGAATGGATACAGGGAAATTTTCTTCCTTGACTCTTTTCATGCCATAGTTCAAGGCGTGGATATAGTGCAGGATGTCATCGACATCGGCAGGGATGTTGGCATTGGTTTTGACTTCGGCTTCGATGGCGTCCACCATTGTGGCTTTTGTGCCTTCGATCTGGCTGGAGGATGCGGCATCTTTCCGCAGGTACATGAGCAAAAAGAAATTGGAATCGGGCAGGAATTTGGTGATGCCGTCCAGCTTTCCCAACAGATAGGATGCTTCAGTACTTTTTTTGAGCAGGGCAGGTGAAAATTCAAAGCCATCCTGCGGCGGGAATGGGTTTGGGATAAAGGCGGAGTAACCGCCAGCTTGCTTTCGTAATACGCCGAGTTCAATGGGTTTCATATTTGTATCCATTTGAGGACCAGATGTTCACAAAGTATACAAGTTTGTATACATCTGGTCAATAGATGTTCACAAACTTCCGCCAAACGCCTTCCCCAGCACGGACTTCTTCAACTCCTCCAGCGACTCCACCTTCTGCTGATAAATCTCCTCCAACCTCCCCGTTTCAGCGGACAGCGCCTCCAGCCGCCCGACGATGGCGCGTTGTTCGGCGAGTGGCGGAAGATGAATTTGCATATTTTGTATCATGCCCAATTTTAAGAATTTTGTATTTGCGCCAACCGATTGCTTTTTGAATTCTTTCAGACTGTTCAATAGTTGGTAGTAAAGCCAATTGTAAAGCACCTGATTTTTCTCATTCACAGTGATTACATAAGTTCTCTGGTAAGCATTGAATTTCCCTTTGTAGTGCTTCATTGAAATCACCGGAAGCGTTATTTCCTGCTAACAAGATTGCTTCACAATCGAAAGCGTATTTATCTATTGCGTACACTTCTCTTGAACAAGTAAAAAATGGATACTCGCCATCTTCTACAGCGGCATTTGCATTCAACCTTCCTGTTTTAATTTCGACCAAATTCCCCAAAGGTTCTTTTTCTGCTTTTATGCTTTGCAATACTGAATCAAACAACTCCCGCGCATTGACCAGATTCTGCTCGGCGTTGGACTTGGCTTGTGCAATGGACGCAAAGGCTTCGTCCAGCACAGACACAATCCGCTGTTGTTCGGGGAGGGGTGGAATAGGGATTTCAATATTTCTTATCAAAGGCATATTCAATCCCCGTCTGTCTTTGTTATCATCGCCTGTGATTTTCTTATCTCTTCATATCTACCATTCAAAAATGATTAAGAAATTCTAAAGATCAATTCGATCGTATTTGGATAAATACTAACCAAAGACTGATTGCAAGTAGCTTTTGTTCTCAATAAAGCCACCGTGCCGCGCGTCTTTCCTTGACCATTCAATGCCATCAAAACAGAATTGACGGGCAGGTATTTTGCGCTTGAACTTTGCATTCCCGCTTCGGTGATTCGTCCTTCACAATCAACATTTTTTATGAATATCACCAGAAACAAGCCATCTAACTTTTATTTAAAAATACTCCGACTTGCTTCTGCTTGGAGTACCGCCAATATCAATCCGCACACATCACCTATCTTTTTTATTTCCCCACCCTTCCTCATAACATCCCCTTGATCGCCTTCAAAATCTCCGCGCTCTCCTCGTCCAGCGACTTCATCTCGTCGAGAATAGTTAGCGGATCTCTCAGCGCAGAGTCCGCTTGCTTGTGTGGATTCTTAACCGAAAGGTCGAAGGAGGCGGGGTCTACATCCGCCATATTCACCGTCCACGAATTCCCCGAATCCGCTTTCGACTTTTTGCAGTTTCACAAAATCCGCCAGATCATTTTCATTCAACGGATTGGTCTTGCCGAGATTGCGCTCCAAATTCAATTGATAGAACCAGATTTTTGTCCCGTATCCTGAGCTTGTCGGAAGGCCCTTTTTCAAAGAACAGCACCACCGTCTTCACGCCCGCGCCCGTGAACGTCCCGCCAGGCAAATCCAGCACCGTGTGCAGGTTGCAGGTTTCGAGCAGCTGCTTGCGCAAACTCACCGACGCGTTATCGGTATTCGAAAGGAAGGTATTCTTGATCACCACACCCGCGCGTCCGCCCGCCTTCAAGATCTTGATGAAGTGCTGTAAAAACAAAAACGCCGTCTCGCCCGTTTTGATCGGGAAGTTCTGCTGCACCTCGGCGCGTTCCTTGCCGCCGAAAGGCGGGTTCGCCAGCACCACGTTGTAACGATCCCTCTCCTGAATATCAGAAAGATTCTCCGCCAGCGTGTTGGTATGCAAAATGTTCGGCGCTTCAATGCCATGCAGGATCATATTCATAATCCCGATGATATACGCCAGCGACTTCTTTTCCTTGCCGTAGAACGTTTTCTCCTGAAGCAGCTTCGCCTCTTTCGTGCCGATACCTGATCCTGCCCGAAGAAACTCAAACGCCTCGACGAGGAATCCCGCCGAACCAACCGCCCCATCGTAGATCGTCTCCCCGATCTTCGGGCTCACCACCTTCACGATCGTCTTGATCAGCGGACGCGGCGTGTAATACTCCCCGCCATTTCTACCCGCGTTGCCCATGTTCTTGATCTTATCCTCATACAACGCGCTCATCTCATGCTTTTCTTTCGACGATCGGAAGCGCAGTTCATCCACGAGATTGATCACCTAGCGCAGGTTGTATCCGCTCTGAATGCGGTTCTTCAACTCCGAAAAGATCTCCCCGATCTTGTACTCGATCGTATCCGCATGTTCAGCATCCGTCTTGAACTTCTTGAGATACGGAAACAACTTCACATTCACAAAATCGATCAAATCATCCCCCGTCATCGCCTTGTGATGATCGAGCTTCGCCCTGAGCGGAGACTGAGCGCCAGCATCAGCCGCAGTCGAAGGGTCTCCATTACTTACCTTCGGCGCAGCCCACACATCCCACTTAAACTTCTTATCAATGATCGGCGTGTACGTCTTGCCCGCCAACTCGGCAGCATCCTGCTTATCCTTTTCCAAATCATCCAAATACTTTAAGAACAGAATCCACGAAGTCTGCTCCACATAATCCAACTCACTGGAACAACCCGCGTCTTTCCATAATTTGTCGTCGATGTTTTTTGAAGGTTTGCTCGAACAAAATAATTTCCTCTACACTAAGGCGTGCCAAAACTAAAGTTATCGATCACAGCCTCGGCAAATGAATTCTCTGAACGCCATCCGCTTAATTGTCGTTCATATGTTGCAGATTTTAATTCATCGATATCTGCAACGGAAAATGAACCGAGTAACTGCCCATTTGCCGTACAAGTAAAGGTTGAGGTTTTTGGATCAAATGCCAGACGCAATGTGTAGGTGCGGTCAAATTCCGCTGGAATACCTTGTGAGAACAAGTTTTGCCGGTTGTAGTCACCGACAAATTCCAGGCTGATTGAATCAGGAGCAGCGCCTAACCCGCAATATGCATAAAAATTTGGATTGCTGGATTTTAAGATGGTCAACCCCTGGTTAACTGCGCCGTTCTGAACTCCCTTTTTAAATTGGATATCCGCTTGCATCACTCCAATTTGATCGAACGAAACGAGTCTCGGCTGATTTACCACGGCGATACAATCCGCCCCCTGCGAGTCTTCCTTGTTACTAATAAAAAGTCCCCCGCTCCTTTGAGCCACAATGCAGGTTGAAGAGAATTTTGAAAACCACTTATCGGTATTGATCACACCTTCATAAGATAAATTTTCAAAGTCATCATAAATCGCCAGCGGCCCGGTCGTTGGGATGGCAGACTGCGTTGAAGGGTTCCCTCCCGAAAAAACGCCGCTATCAAAAGTGAGGAAGAAGAAACCAATGACACCGAGAATAAGTCCTGTCATCCAGGTCTTTGTACCGGGCGTAACGGTAACCTTGTCAATTTTTAGAACATCAAAGCCTGTCAGAACAAGAAAAAATCCCGCCAGAATACCCAATGTCCCCCAAAAAGCCAAGTGGAGTTGTAAGATTCAAATTGATTGCCGGCATATAACCTCACCTTCGTATTGTACGATTCTTAATATTTTCCCCAAGTATACCCGACGCATTTTTATATAAGACAAACAATCCACCCCAAAGACAGCCCGTTTACTTCATTCGTGTACCTTGGTGTACTTCGTGGTTAAAAAACATCCCCACCAAAACGCACAAAGTATAATCATCACATCATGCCCACCCCTGAAACCATCCTCAAATCCACATTTGGATACGACACCTTCAAGCCGTTGCAGCGCGAGATCATCACGAATGTGCAGGCGCGGCGCGATACGCTGGTCATCATGGCCACCGGCGGTAGCAAGTCACTCACCTATCAGGTGCCCGCCCTCATGTTCAGCGGATTAACCGTCGTCGTCTCGCCTTTAATCGCGCTCATGAAAGATCAGGTCGAGCAGCTCCGCGCATTGGGCGTGCCGGCCCTCTTCATTAACAGTTCGCTTTCACCCGAAGAATATCAGGGGAATATGGACGCTGTCAGACGCGGCGAGATCAAGCTGCTGTATGTGGCGCCTGAGACATTACTGACTCCCAGGATTTTTTCGCTTCTTTCCTCCCTGAAACTGGATCTGCTTGCGATCGACGAAGCCCACTGCATCTCAGAGTGGGGCCACGACTTCCGCCCCGAGTATCGTCAGCTGGCCGAAGTGCGCAAGAAATTCCCCTCCGCCGTTTGCATGGCATTGACAGCTACCGCCACCCCAAGAGTCCGCGCGGATATTATGTCCACGCTCGGGTTTTCGCAGGCCAACGAGTTTCAATCTTCTTTTAATAGAGAGAACCTCTTTATTGAAGTCAGGCCCAAGCGTGAAGGCGTGGCGCAAACTCTGCGCTTCCTCGAAAATTTCAAAGACCAATCGGGCATCATCTACTGTTTCTCACGCCGTCAGGTGGACGAACTTTCCGATGCCATCGCCCGCCATGGATTCTCTGTCCGCCCGTATCATGCGGGGCTGGAAGATTCAGAACGCAGAAGGAATCAGGAAGCCTTCATCCGCGACGATGTGCAAATCATCGTCGCGACGATCGCCTTTGGCATGGGCATCAACAAACCGAACGTGCGCTTCGTGATCCACTTTGATCTGCCGAAGAATATCGAAAGTTATTATCAGGAGATCGGACGAGCCGGGCGTGACGGTCTGCCTTCGCATTGTCTGTTGTTGTATACCTATGCCGATGTTAATAAGATCAGATATTTTATCGATCAAAAAGATGACCCCGAACGCAGCACGTCCATGCAGCATTTGGATGCGATGACTCGCTACGCCGAAGGCAGCATCTGTCGGCGCAAACCACTGCTGGCATATTTCGGCGAGACCTTTGTCAACGAGAATTGCGGCGCTTGTGACAACTGCGGAACCGAACAAACCGCGCAAGTAGACATCACCATTCCTGCCCAGAAATTTTTATCATGCGTCAAACGCAGCGGAGAAAGATTCGGCGCGGCGCACGTGGTTGATATTTTATTGGGCTCAAAGAATGAGAAGATCGAGAAATATAATCATCACGAATTATCCACTTATGGCATCGGCAAGGAATTAACCAAATCACAATGGATGCATATTTCACGTCAACTCGTGGAGCGCGGATTATTGGAACAGGAACCTGCCTATCGCGTTTTGTCGGTCACTGCCAAAGGGCTGGAAATGCTCAAATCACGGGAGCAGGTCAAAGGCGTCGTCCTGAGCGGGTCGAAGGATCAAATTAATGAAGCGCAGAAGAAGGAACGTGGAGCGCGAGTCAAATCATCCGAATTTGAATATGACCGGTCGCTGTTCAGTCAGCTTCGAAATAAAAGAAAAGAATTGGCAGACGAAGCCGGCCTGCCGCCGTATGTGATCTTCTCTGATAAAACACTGGTCGAGATGGCGGGATATTTTCCGCAGTCGCAGGAAAGTTTATTAAATATCAGCGGCGTGGGCAAGGTGAAATTTGAAAGATACGGCGCGGCCTTTCTGGCGATCATCAAGGAATATTGCCGCTCAAACAAGATCGATGAAAAATATAAAGCGCCCGCGCGCGAAGCGGATAAGGATGCAGGGCGGCGCTACATCACTGTGGGCGAAGCCTACAACGCGGGCGAGAGCATTCAGAGTTTAATGAAGCGTTACGCGGTGACCGCTGATACGATCCTAAATCATCTGGCGCGTTTTATTCTGGCGGGGAATCCGCTGCGCTCGGCTGAAGATCTGATCGCGCTTTCGAATCTTTCACCCGATCAACAAATGGCGGTCTTCAAAGCCTTCGATACGATGGGCTCGGATGCGTTGAAACCCGTTTACGAAAAATTCAACAACACGATCAGTTATGATGAATTGAGAATTTTGCGCCTGTGTTATTTATGCGAGGAAAGATAACCTGAAAATTGGATTTAAAATAAGTACACGCCAGAATCATCTGACGTGTACCCGTAACCCCTTCTGTATCAGTATTCCCCTCAGAACCACCGACACGGCGAATTAGAAAAATAAATTATTCAGTCATCATACGAATAAACAAGGAAACAATATTCGGGTCAAGATGTGTCCCTGAATTTTCGCGGATGTACTCAAGCGCGGCAGCCTGCGACCAGGCGCGGCGATATGGACGATCAGAAGTCAGCGCGTCGTAGACATCGGCGAAGGCGAAGAGACGCGCGGCAAGCGGAATATCCTCACCGGCCAACCCATTGGGATACCCACTGCCGTCCCATTTTTCGTGATGCGAGCGGGGAATCGGCAAAGCGGGGATAAGATAGGAAATCGGTTTTAAGATCTCAACCGCGATCAGGGGATGACGCCGCATAATCACCCATTCTTCATCAGTCAACGGACCGGGTTTGAATAAAATTCCATCGGGCATGGCGACCTTACCAATGTCGTGCAAAATGGCTCCGCGCCGGATGTGAGTCAATTCTGAATCCGGGATATTCATGCGCTGTGCCAGGCGCAGGGTTAGATCGGTGACACGCCGGGTGTGATGTTCTGTTTCCTTGTCGCGCAGATCAAGCGCGCGCGACCAGCCTTCAATGGTTTTGTCGTAAGCCAGAGTCAACTCGTCATTGGTGTACTGCAAATTCTTAAACATCATGGCGCTGTCTATGGCGATGGCAGCCTGCCCCGCCAGCGTATGAAGAAAATTCGTCCAATGCTGATCGGCAGAGAGGGTGGAGCGGTGAAATATTTCGAGTACGCCTAATACCTCTCCCTTCGCGATCAGGGGAATGGCGTAATATTCCATAAAATTTTCCCTGCCAAAGAATGGCGAACGCAGCAGATCTGTCTTGCGGGTCTTCAAGTTGGGAACATGAACAACTCTGCGTTTTTGCACAGCCTGTCCGGCAAGCCCTTCGCCGATCTGTAGCTGGGTATGTTGCAAAGCCGCCGTCCAAAACCCGGCGCCTGCGGCAAACTCAAGGCGTTGATTCTGCAGATTGAGCAGAAGCACCGATGCCGCGTCAACGGCCAAATGGTTTCGGGTGTAATCCAGGATCATGGATAAAGTCTGCGTTAGGTCTATGCCTGAGGTGATGGCAAGGTCAATTGAGCGCAGGGCGGCCATTTGATCGAGCTGAATTTTTATTTTTTCTTCAGACTGTTTATATTTTGTAATATCCCGTATGAAAACGATCACCTGCCGGTTTACGCTTGGAATCAGGCGGGATTCGTACCAGCTTTTTCCGCTGATGTTGGAAACGGAGAACTCCACTTGAGCCGCTATTTTTTTTGCGCGAAGATCGCTCAGTCCGTCAACGATCTGGCGGCCCGCTTCAAACGGAAGCAGATCTTGAATTTTTCGATGTATATTTTTTTGTGCAGAGATATTCAATTGCAGCACATCACCCGATTTCTGTTCAAGGATGGTTCCCTCTTCATCAACTACGAACATGAAATCACCATAAGCCTGGAATACGGCTTCCAGTCCCTGGTTGGCATTGGGCAGGTTTTGCAAAGGCAACTCGGTGATCATTACACATCAACTGGAATATTCCCGGTGGTGAATGGAAATATTCATTCTCTTCTCAATTTTTAATATCCTAATACGTGATCAACAGCGAACGGTTGATCTGTTTCGCCAGATCAGAAAGAGACTTGGCGCGAATGGTGATGATCAGATCCTGTTCGTTTTTGCTGAGCGCGAAGGTTTGTCCCATATAACCTTTTTGCAGGGCAGTGGACGGGTCTTGCAGCAGCATGGCACAAAATTGCTGGTTGACAATCGCGGCTGCAAAAACCTGGCTTAATCCAGAGGAAACTTTTGGCTTTGAAGTAAATTTTGCCGATAATGAATTTTGATAGTTTGTTAATGGGGCAATCATACAGAAACACCTCTATTTATATTTGCCAATCGCTTTGTAATTTGCGCAGATGGTGCCGGTCTGGCAAGCAGCCAAAATACACCGAGAGCGATAAAAACGTCACCCAAACTAAAGGCCACTTGATACGGGAACCCGGCCGGGGGGAGGAAACGATCCGCGAGCCACTCGAAGCGGGTATCTTGCGGGTGAAGGAGAATGTCTTTTACACCGAAGCGGCTTCCAGTTGAGACATCCCGCAAAATATCTTCTGAAACCAGCCGGCTCGCAGTCTGCGGGCTGATCGGCATGAAACCGTTATTGACTGTCATCACTGTCAGATTAAGCGCAAGGCCGCAAAGCAGAATAGACATGCCCAACCTGTGCCGGTTTAGCCAGACAAATACCAGCAGCATGATGTGCGAGGCGAGCAGAAAGCCGGCGGCCAGCCAATCGGGGAAAAGCTTGCGGGCGATCGGCAGATAGATCACCACGAACTGCGGCAGGAAGGCAGCAGAAACCAGCCAAAGGTGGTGGAGATCAGGCGCCTGATAGGGTTGTTTGTGCCAATGCGCCCAGCCTACGCCCGCCAATAAACCGGCGGCGATCGCCAGTAATAAAATCACCTACCCAAACCAACGCCGCCACCATCAGCCGGAGCGCCAATACCGAGCACAAGCATCGCCAGAGAGACGATCACAAGAACCAATTGCACATGCTGACGGTCGATTTTCTGAGCGGAAACAGCGAGAAGGTTGAGTTTGTTTTTCATGGCAGGCATCCTTTTTTGAGTTGAGATCATTTATTGTCAAGAGGATACGATTGGCCAGGCTTCAAAACAGGCTTCAAACATTGCAAAAATCAGCCTTTTGAGGGCTGATTTTTGGGCAATTTGGATTTTGGTGGACTCAAAACTGGAAAAAGGCGGATTTCCCCGCTTTTCCTTTAACTTTACGCGATCAAGCGACGGTATAGCTGTTGGGTGTCATTCGAGGGGGAAATCCCAGCTGACGGTTAAGGGCGTCTACGCAAGCCTGGTAGGTGCGGATGATGGACGCACGGTCTCCCATACGATCATAGATCAGCATGGATAGGGCATACGCCGCTTCAAATGCAATGTCATACTCCAGCGCGCGCTGACAGGCGGCAAGCGCCTCTTCGGGCTGAGCTTGTTTTAATAATAATTCCGAAAGAGTCAGAAGCGCAGTCAGATAGACCTGACTTAACCGGTCACGTTCAAGCATGGCCCAACCGGCATAGATGTCGTCTAAAAATGGGCCGATGACAAGGGCAACGGCCTGTTTGTAAAGCGCGATCTGCTCTTCAATCTCATTGGTTAATTTAGCGCGCGCCAGAAATGATTCAAAGGCTTCCACATCATATTCAAAATCCAGGGCGCGATTAAAACCATAGAAAACATCTTCATAGGTAACAACCTCCTGCCCCACTGCCCGCCGCAAACGATAGATATCGTTCTTAAATCTCAATTTTATCTTTTGAGGGTCATCAATTTCAGGCCAGAGGGTATCCCCAACCTGTTCCCGGGTCAGCGGTTTTTGACTGGTCAGGAAATAAAAAAACAGGTCGCGGACTGATTGGGTTTGCCAATCCTTCAGAGTCAACAACTTTCCGCCAACGCTGATGGATGATTTTCCAAAAGCGCGGATGATCAAATGGGGATTGGGGATTTGAACAACATGCGACATGCGATGCAAATTCCGTCTGATGGCCGGCATTTTTGCAGCTACGCGGCTGGCACGCATCAGCAGGTCACCTGCCATGCGTCCGGCTTCGGCATCTTTTTGCAGGCCGTTCAGCCAGGAGCGTGCTTGATGCGCTGTCACCAGAATACCGTGTGCAATTTGTCCCCGGCCGCCAAAAACATTAGCCATGATCTTTCTAACTGCCATGTCATCCTTTGTTTGATGGCGGGCAGCCATTAACCAGATACGGCTGGAATCACATTCCATTCTGCGTCCATCTTCCAGGAAACAACGTTCGGCTTCTTCCAATTCATGGATCGACTGAGATGCATCTCCATCTGCCAGTGACAGGCGCCCGAGAACAAAGTTTAATAATCCCTTCTCATATAACGAATCGCCTGATCGAACCTGCGCGATCAACTCACGGGCTTCTGTGATTCTTTTTTGCAGCAGCATCAAAACAGACTGTGCCATCGCCAGATAAAAAAGGAGGAAACGATCACCCATCTCGCGTACGATCTCTTCAGCGTGACGATAGTTAAGTTGAGCAACGTTAAAATCCTCCAGCTCAGTGGATAAGTCTCCCAGCCCAATCGCGATCAACGCTTCCATGCGGGCATATCCACTGCGCCGGGCGCAGACCAGCCCTTCTTCAAAAGCCAGCGCGGCTTTCTCATATTCTCCTTGAATGTGGCGCAAAACCCCCAAATTATTTAACAAATTGGCCTGCCAGGAAAGATTCCCTTCCTTCCGCCAAATTTGAAGCGCCTTTTCATTGGCAGCCCCCGACTCTGCGTAACTGCCAATTGCCTGATAGACCATGCCGGTCTCCATTAATAGAACCGGTATATTGGCCGTCCTATTCAAGCGGACATAAAGATTTAAAGAGGATTCAAAAAAATTAAGCGACTGACGCGCCTGCCCCAGACGATATAAAGCGAGACCTTTAACCCGCAGCGCCTCGGCATAATATAGTTGATGGTCATCATCCGCTTCAACCAATTGGATCACTTCATCTGCATCACGAAGTGACGCATCATAGTCCCCTAAAAAACGATGCGCAGTTGCGCGCCGCAACAACGTTAAGATCAGGCCGGTCTGCTCATTGATCTGCCGAAAGGATTGTTCAGCCTGGGTGAGTAGATTTAATCCCTCGCGCAAATTGCCTTTCATATAGGCGATCACACCGCGGATCGAAAGCAAGCCGGGGCGATTTCTCAACAGTGAGGGAGGCAGGGCATTTAACCAGGATTCAACAGTAAGAAGCGCGCCTTGCAGCATGGAGGTGGAAGCCCGTTCGATCATCTGCGCGATGACCTCGTTATCATTTAGCTTTTTATAAACATGATGCGCTTTTTCCCATTCGCCAAGGTCTTCGTAGGCATGTCCCAAACGGGAGAAAATGAGTTGAACTTCTTCAGGATGCAACTGCTCAAAACGCGTCCGCAAAAAATCACGAAAGAGATGATGATAACGCAGCCACCTTCCATCCACGCCGACCGGCAGGACAAAAGATTGCCCTGCACAACCACACTGATCCAATTTTGCCAATTCTGCGGCTCTGGGTATAAAGGAGCAAGAACAGCCTGACAAAGAGATGCATCAAACTCTTCCAGAATGGAAGTGCGCAAAAGAAAATCCTGAATGGCAGGAGGCTGACGATCAAGCACCTGCTGACCTAGAAATTCGAACAAACCAACGCCGGTCGTCGCCGCAGATTTCATCAGATTTCCACCAATGGTGGAGAACTGCAAACCGGTGATCCAGCCCTCGGTCTTTTCAAGCATTTTTTGCGCTTCATCATGCGAAATACGCACATTGTTATTCTGCGCGAGCAAGGCTTGTATCTCATCCACATGAAAAGCGAGGTCTGAAAAACTCAATCCGCTGACCTGTTCACGCGCCACCATTAATGGCAGGTCTGAGAGACTCGTGAGAATGCGCGAAGAGATGATCACATGACAGTTCACATCCACAAGTTGAACAAATCGATTCAGGAAGGTTTGAATCGACAGAACATCATCCACGAGATGAAAGTCATCCAGCACCAGAAAAAAATGTTCATGAACCTGTTCGTATATTTCATTAACCAGCGTGACCAGCATTCGCTCCATATCATCCTGCCCAAGCGAGGTCAAACTGCCAAGCATCGAAATGGACTGTCCGCCGAATTCAGGAAAACGTTCTGCCAGAGCCGCGATCAAATATGCGATAAAGCGCTGCGGCTCACGATCCAATTCATCAAGAGCCAGCCAGCAGCAGGGCAGTTCACTTTGAGTTACAAAATCGATCAGGAGGGATGTCTTTCCATATCCGGCAGGCGCAGAAACCAGAGTCAACTTTTTATCAAGCGACTCATAAAGAACATCCAGCAGCCGCTTGCGCGTGAGCACTTCCGCCCGGCGGCGTGGAGGAATGATCTTGGTTTTGCTAATGGGAATGAATGACATAAAATTATCTTATCTTAATTAATAAAAAAAATTCAAAGGGAGTTACATTTTTATTTTATCCGGTTAAACAAATTTTAAGCATCCCATTAACTTCATCCACGAACATGCGTGCTATAATCGCATTCAGACGTTTTCACGTTCTCCAACCAACCCATGTCATTCGCCCACTTACACGTCCACACTGAATACTCTTTACTCGACGGCTTCTCGAACATCAAGAAGTTGATCAAACGCGTTAAAGAGCTGAACATGGAACACGTGGCCATCACCGACCACGGCACGATGTTCGGGGTGATCGATTTTTACAAAGCCGCCAAAGCGGAAGGGGTCAAGCCGATCATTGGACTCGAAGCCTACTATGGCCGCGCGCACCATGAAGGACAAGGATTCAAAACTCGATCGCTCGTCCTCGCACCTGCTCCTACTTGCTGAGAATGAAACTGGCTATAAGAATCTGCTGAAGATCGCCTCCGCTGCGCAAATGGAAGGCTTCTATTATTATCCGCGCATTGACCATGAATTCCTCGCCGCCCACGCCGAAGGATTAATTGCCACCTCGGGCTGTATGTCGGCGGAGATTCCGCGCTCGCTGTTAAATGAAAAACCCGAAGAAGCCGTCAAAAAATGGGACTGGTATTCCGAAGTCTTTGGCCGTGATAATTTCTTTGTGGAATTACAACAGCACAATATTAAAGAGATCACCGATCTAAATAAACAACTGCTCAGTTTGGGTGCGCGCTATGACGCAAGATTTATCGCCACCAACGATGTGCATTATGTAAATCAAGCGGATGCGCGTTTGCAGGATATTCTGCTCGCGATCCAGACCAACTCACAGCTTAATGATCCCGACCGCATGAAGATGAGCGATGACTCGTATTATCTGCGCTCGCCTTTGGAGATGAATAAACTCTTCTCGGAAGTTCCCGATGCATTAAGCAATACCCTGTTGATCGCCGAACGCTGCAACGTGGACCTCGGATTCAAAGGCTATCACCTGCCTGAGTTCACAGTCCCTGAAGGATACACACCAGAGACTTATCTGCGTGCGCTGTGTCAGGCCGGGGCAAAGATAAAATTCAAGGAAGATGCGACCAGCCAAAAGGTCCAGGAAAGACTCGATTACGAATTGAGCGTCGTCCACACCATGGGATTCGATGCCTACTTCCTGATCGTGTGGGATTTGTGTACCTTCGCCCGTGAGCATGAGATCTGGTACAACGCGCGCGGCTCGGCGGCAGGTTCAATCATCGCTTACACACTCGATATTACGCGGGTTGATCCGCTGGCGCATGACCTGATCTTTGAACGCTTCCTAAATCCGGGCCGCGTTTCCATGCCCGATATTGATCTCGATTTCCGCGATGACCGCCGCTCTGAAATGCTGGAATACACGGCGCGTAAATACGGCGATGACAAAGTAGCGCAGATCATCACCTTCGGCACGATGGGATCGAAAGCCGCCCTGCGTGATGTGGCGCGTGTGATGGAAATTCCATTGCCCGAAATTGATAAGGTCGCGAAACTTGTACCTTTCGTTTCAGGCCGCGCAACCACCATGAAAGACGCAATGGAAATTGTGGATTTCAAAAAGATCTACGATACCCAGCCGCACTTGCGTGAAGTGATCGATATCGCCGCGCGCATGGAAGGCACAGTCCGCAACGCAGGCACACACGCAGCGGGCGTGGTCATCTCAGATAAACCGATCATGGATTATCTGCCGCTGCATCGTCCCACATCCAACTCAGAAGAAACGCCGATCAAATCAGTGACCCAGTTTGAAATGGGTATTCTCGATTCGCTCGGCATGTTAAAAGTGGACTTCCTCGGGCTGATCACATTAACCGTCATGGCCCGCGCCTGTGACATGATCTTCAAACGTCACGGCATTAAATTTGACCTGAATAATATTCCCATTGATGATCCCAAGTCATTTAAGTTAATGGGCGATGGAAACACGGCTGGCGTCTTCCAGGTGGAAGGCGGCGGAATGACGCGCTGGCTCGTGCAGATGAAGCCCAAGAATCTCGACAACATCATCGCGATGGTCGCGCTGTATCGCCCGGGACCGATGGCCTTTATCCCTGATTACATCTCGCGTATGCACGGCGAATCAGAAGTGGAATATCGTCACCCCGCGATGGAACCGATCTTCAAGGACACCTTCGGCATTCCTGTCTATCAGGAACAACTCATGCGCGCCGCCGTGGAACTCGCAGGCTACACACCTTCCGAGTCAGATGAATTGCGCAAGGCGATCTCCAAAAAGAAAAAAGAAGACATCGATAAACACCGCGCCAAGTTCGTCAAAGGTGCCGTTGAAAAAGGCATGGAGCAATCCACCGCCGACGCGATCTACATGGATTGGGAAGAGTTCGCGAGGTATGGATTTAATAAGTCTCACGCCGCAGATTATGGTGTCATCGCCGTACAAACTGCATATCTAAAATCAACTTATCCCGCTGAGTATATGGCGGCGCTGCTTTCTGCGAATGCGGGCATCACTGAAAAGATCGCCTTCTATGTCGCGGATTCACGCAACATGGACGTGCCCGTTCTCCCACCGGATGTCAACGCATCCACCTGGGATTTCAGCATTGAAGATGTAGTCCCTTCGACAGGCTCAGGGCAGGCTAAACCATCCATCCGCTTTGGATTGGGCGCGATCAAAAACGTCAGTCAGGGCGCGGTGGAAACCATTATGGAAGCGCGCGCCGAAGGTCAGTTCACCGACCTTAACGATTTCGCCCGCCGCGCCGACTTGCGCGCTGTTGGCAAACGCTCGCTTGAATGTCTCATCAAAGTTGGCGCGCTCGATCAATTCGGCAATCGCGCATCCATGCTCGCCTCGCTTGACCGCATCGTCGCCATCAGCAGCAATCACTTCCGCGCCGCTGACGCCGGGCAAATGAGTCTCTTCGGCGCATCAACCGGCATCATCGAAGAAATCCATTTACCCGAAGTCAAGAACGTGGACAAACGCGAAATGCTCAATTGGGAGCGCGAACTCGTCGGCCTCTACATCACCGATCATCCGCTCAACGAATATCAAGCCATCCTCGCGCAGATCGTCAGCTATTTCTCGGGTCAGCTTTCCGAAGCCATGCACGAAGAAAAAGTCCGCGTGGCCGGGCTGATCACTGTTGTCCGCCCGTACACCACCAAGACCGGCAAAGCCATGGGCTTCGTCACCATCGAAGATATTCAAGGCACCATCGAACTCGTCATGTTCCCCAAGACCTGGACCAAGTTCATGGACAAAATGATGGTCGGTCAGATCATCATCGTCGAAGGCAAAGTGGATAACGCCAATCCGCCAGCCAAGATTCTGGTGGATGAAATTAAGACGGAAATTTCAGTGACCACTGCCGCAGCGGATGAAGTCATCGCTGATAACACACCCCCCCGCCAGCCACCCCGCTTCATTACAAATCGACGTCTGCTCCTGCCCAAAAGCGACTCAGCAACCCAAGCAGACTCCACCTACAAACCCGCCGCAAGTGGATCAGTCAACAAGCCGCAGATTTCGAACCCGAGCCTGTCTACGCCGCAGACACCGACTTCGACGGGATGCCGCCTCCGCCTGATAACTTCCCCGATAACTGGGACAATGAATGGCAGCCATCTTTTGACGACGCCGCAATCGCTGCCAAGCCTGCGCCAAAGTTCAAAAAAGACGAACCGATCACACCGCCGTTGATCACGCGCGCTGTGGCAGCGTTGGCAAATATTGAAGAGCCGAATCAACTTGAAGACCGGCGCGAAGCGGTTATTCAATCCATGTATGTGCCGTTGGTGAAAGAGAACAAAGACAAGGATCATCCGCCCAAACAGTTGACCATTACCCTGCGCTCCACCGGCGACCACGAACGCGACAAACGCCGCATCAAGACCCTGCACGGCATTCTCACCTCAAATCACGGGCGTGATAAATTTAGCTTTCATATTTTTGAAAATAACAAAGGCTACCTGATCGACTTCCCCAACGACACCACGCGCATCCACCCCGAACTTTTGGCGCAGCTCAAAAAAATTGATCTGCGAAGAAAGCTAGGCGTGTGGAAGAGATCGCGTTCAGTAATAACGAAGAGACAGTCACAATTAGATGCGGCTGTCTCTTTT
>NZ_JADJUO010000024.1:0-73156 GCF_016717045.1 Candidatus Villigracilis proximus
CTTTGATAAATGTTCATGGCGTGGGGGTGACAGGGACAAGAGTCTTTGTCGAAGTAGGAGCAGGCTCGGACGGAGTCTGAAGCGGTTCCGGGGTCGCGTTAAGATTCTGCTGGCAACGGTTAATGATCTCGGCTGCATTCTCCACGGCCAGTTCATCCGCTGGAATGCGGGATTGAATCAGCTGTGCAATTTTTAATGCTTCACCGCATTGATTCATGCGTGCAAGCGCCAACCCATAGGTAAAATAATATTCTGCGTTGCGTCCATCGTTGGGGGCAAGGTTGACGGCTTCGATCTGGTCGCCGTCCTTGGTCAAACCACCATTGACCACGTAACTGAGTTCCACAATGGCTTCAGGCCAATATGAATTACGATAGTACATCACGCCAAGATTGCCGCGCAGATTTGCGTCGGTGGGTTTGTTGGTTACAGCAGAGTCTGCAAATTGCAGGGCTTTTGAATATTCGCCGATCGTGGCATAGGTGCGTGATATGAACAGGTCTGGGGTTGAGTCTTCGGGGTTGAGTGCATCTGCACGTTGAAATTCTTCAACGGCTTGATCGTAAATGCCAAGTGTGCGGTAGTTGCGCCCAAGGGCAAGATGCAGGTCGGGAATATTTTTATTAATGCTGACCGCAACTTCATATTCACGAATGGCTTCTTCGTAATTGCCGGTGGCTTCAAGAATATATCCGCGTGCGCGATGCGATTCTAATTTTTCGGGGGCGAGGGTCAGTGCGACATTTGATGCGGCAATCGCCTTTTCGATGGCATCGACCACACATGTGCCATTGTAATAAGAGTCTACAAGGATTTCAACATAATACGCATGTGCGAGCGCATTTTGATCATCCAATTCGAGGGCGCGTTTAATTTTGGATTCAGCTTCGAGATATTCACCCTGGAAATCCAAAGTCCAGGCCAGCACCGCATTTGCCATTGAGTTATCAGGGCTGAGCAATAATGCATCTTCTGCGCTGATCTGTGCTTCTTTATATAGGCCGGCCCATACTTGCACACGCGCAAGCGCAATATGCGTTGTGGGGTCTCCAGGGCGTGATGCGATGGCTTGTTTATAAGCTTCCATCGCCTGAAAAAGTTTACCCGCCTCAAATAATTCCTTCAGCTTCAGTAATAAATGATTCGGGGGCGCGGGTGGGGGTGGGGGTGGATACAAAAGGTGAAGGCTGCGTGGAAATGATAAATCGATTCACGTACGCGCCGCCCAATACCAGCAGGCATAGCAAAATAATGCGAAACCAGTTCGGTCGCGTTCTTTTGCGGTTCATACTCCATTTACTTCCTCTAAGATACATGCTTTTATATTACCATCCGCGCAAAAGCATCGTCAAGCAGGTGAATTGGTCTCTAATTTGCCTCTAACGTCATTTATGCTAAATATCGGATTTTAGCGGCTGATTCGGCAGATTCTGTGGATTTTTCTATGCTTGAATTTTGATCTGCTCAGGATGAATTTATCGCGGCTGCCCGCGGACCTGAAACTTGAGTCTGTCTACGATAGCTTGAATCTCCGCCGGGGCAGGCGGATGCGATTGGGCATAATGAAACACAACCGTCAATAAGAATGGGCCGGCGTGCTTTTCAAGCGGCATCCACTCAGAAGTCAACAAAACGCCCGCCTCTCCCAAGACATTGACGCGCTGATGATCGTAATTTGCCAATTGCTCGGCTTGTTCGCGTGAACAAATCGCAACGGCTTGATGATTAAATGTAGAAGGTCGGGACATAATATTTTTTGTAAGTATAACTTTCGCCAAAATTTTAACCAGAGATACCAATACGGGTAGAGCGTGAACCGCGATTAACAAAGATATTTCACCTCGTGATGGTGAATTTTGCGTTGGCGCCGATAAATGATCTTGATGAACAAATCAATCATAGCCCATTTGACACGGCCTGTCATCTGCGGTTTTTTCGGCTTTGTGCCGTGTGTTGGTGGGTTTTTCCCTCCTTGCGATAACGCAAGGGCTTTTGCAGATTCGATCCCATTTTGCTTTTTGACAGATATTTCCCGGCCAGCTCGTTAAAACAGCGTCTGTTTCCTTGCGTAAATGATAAGTTTACAAAAATGAGGAGTTGAATAGTACTTTAGTAATGCCAAACTTCTCTGGCTGGTCAAAGTGGCTATGTTACCCTGCATAAGTCAGAACACAAAAGTATCGAGAGATCGTAAAAAAACAAAAAAATGTGAATACCAAAAACTCAAAACTACGGGTTGAAAGCAATTCACTGATTACGCAAGGAGAAATAATGCACAAGGCAACATATCGAATTATGAGTTTCATCACAGCCTTCATTCTGGCGCTTGGAAGTTTCACAAGCACAAAAGCCTCATCCGCATCTGTTCCAACGATGGCGGCAGTTTCGTATTATGTGTCTGCAAACGGCAGTGATTCCAATCCGGGAACATCTTCCTCTGCTCCCTTTAAAACCATTCAAAAAGCCGCAACCAAGGCAGCGGCAGGCGACACCATTAATTTACTTGCAGGAACCTATACCAAAATTGAAACCGTTACCTTAAAAGGCACATCTACTGCGCCGATCTACATCACAGGAAACAATGCTGTGTTTGATGGCGGCTCCCTGATCTTGAAAAATTCACAATGGCTTGTTTTGCAAGGACTGACTTTCAAAAATGCAGAAGATGAAATTTCGGTGCTTTCAAGTCATTTTATTGTTTTGAAGAACAATGTTTTCGACTTTACCCACGCAGGGATTTTGATCAAAGAGTATTCAAGTCATTTGGTTGTGGAAAATAACGAGTTTTATCAAACCTGCGCCGCAGGCAAAACATGGAGTCAATTAAAATATTCCGCCTGTGAAGGCGGGGCCGTATATGGATCATCGTTTGGCGGCGGCACATATCATATCCGCAATAATTATGTACATGATGTATTTAATGGCTTTCTCTTCACCGATGACAGCACCGGAAAATGGATGAACTCAAATGTATTCATCTATAGCAATCGTTTCGAGCGTGTCGTGGATGATCCCGCCGAACCCGAAGGTGATTCGTTTAATTTCCATGTTCATGGAAACACCATGATCGACACATCGGGTGGCAAGCCTGACAACCAGTGGACTTGGTCCGGTATTTATCTATAACAACGTTCAGATCACCACAGGCAATCCAACCAATGAGGCCGACCGCCTGAATTCAGCTTTCAAGATCGACCTGTCAAGAGGCTATACAAACGGTTTATGGATCTTTAACAACACGATCATCGGAACTGCCGCCGATAATTTTTCGGCATTTGACATACTTTCCAGAACAGTTACAAGCCCCTGGACAGTCCGTAATAATATATATGTCACAGCCAATAAAGCATTCAACGCGGCGCCTACATCCGGTTCATTTGATTACGATATCAGCAAAGCACCTTTTGGGGTGACAGAACCAAATGGAAAAGTAGCAGATGCACTGCTTACTTCAGAAGGAAAACTATCCTCTGCCAGCCCTGCAATAGGAAAAGCAGCCGAAATTTCCATTTCCACCTGGTTTACCTCATCGGCAATTATTTCAAAAGGTGCCAACCTGGGAGCTTTTCAAGCGATCCCCGCCCCCGCTTGGGTTTCTCCTCCGGGCTACCCAAGCCAGATCCCGGCAAATGTAGCCGGCTGGCCCGATGCCGCGATTTCTCTTCCAGAGACTACAATTTTTGCAGACGTATATACGGATTATTGGGCTTCCCAGTCCATCATTAAACTATATCAAAATAGTATCACTGGCGGCTGTGGAACTTCTCCTTTGATCTATTGCCCCGAAAATGCAGTAACACGTGCTGAAATGGTGGTTTTTCTTGAGCGTGGTATGAAAGGCTCAGGCTACAATGTTCCAGATACAACAACCCAATTTGGAGATACTGCCAACCATTGGGCACAGGATTGGATCGACGTCGCTGCTTCTGATGGAATCACCTCAGGGTGTGGTAACGGTAACTTCTGCCCTGATGGCGTTGTTACACGTGCTCAAATGGCTATTTTCCTGCTGCGAACCATGCATGGTGCTTCTTATGTTCCACCAGTTGCTAGCGGAACAATGTTTACTGATGTTCCTGATTCCTACTGGGCCGCCGCCTGGATAGAGCAACTGGCAGTCGAAGGTATTACATCAGGCTGTGGGAATGGCAGTTACTGCCCCGATGACTCTGTTACACGTGCGCAATTGGCAGTTTTCCTGGTTCGCACATTTAATCTTCAATGATCATGATGTAACACTTAAAACATAACCGTATGATGTTTAAGTGTTTTGGCGGCTTTGTGGTGAAGTTATTAAACAGTCTGTAAGTGTCTCGTCTTTTTACCAGTATTAATACAATAAATAAATATGTTTAAAAAACATGTCTGTCACAGGGCAGACATGTAGGATCAGGGATCCAAAGCAGGTTCTTAGTTTAATTGCCAGATTGATGCAAACATTACACCAAAAACTGTCTGGCATTGCCAGACAGTTTTTTTTCAATACCAAAAGGAGAAAGCCATGAATAAGATGTTTTATCGATTCGCAAGTGGTCTTGCTGTATTTATCTTGATGCTTGGGAATTTTTATGCGGCAGACGCTTCATCAACAACGTATAGCGCGCCGTTGATGGATGCTGCGCTCCCTGCTTTTCCTGGGGCAGAGGGTTTTGGCGCAAATACAATTGGCGGACGAGGCGGGGTAGTTTACGAGGTTACCAATACGAATGATTCCGGCGTAGGCAGTCTGCGAAGTTGTGTTGAGGAAACAGGCCCCAGGATTTGTGTGTTCAAAGTTGGAGGGCTGATCAGCCTTAATTCCTCCCTGGTAATCAAGAATCCGTACATTACAATTGCTGGTCAGACGGCACCTGGAGGCGGAATTACCCTGCGTAATGGAGTTAGCGGCGGAGAGTTCGAGACATTAAGTGTTCAAACTCATGATGTCATTATCCGCTACATTACCTCAAGGCCAGGTCCCGGTGGAATGAATCATGCCATTGTTATTGCCAGGAACGGTATTCCGATTTACAACATCATCATAGATCACAGTTCTTTTAGTTGGGCTACAGATGAAGTACTTACTACATGGTATCGTACATACGACATTACGATTCAATGGAACATTATTTCCGAGGGCTTGAATTGCAGCACCCATCCCAAAGGCTGCCATAGCAAAGGGCTTCTGATTGGGGGCTATCAAGGAAGTGAATCTGCTGGTGGAAAAGGAACTGAAAACGTTTCTGTTCTTAATAACCTGATGGCCCATAACGCAGAACGCGGCCCACTTTTGCAGGTGTGCGGTATTGTGCAGGTAATTAATAATGTTACCTACAATCCGCAATGGACATTTTCGCACCAACAATTCAACTGCCTTATAGGCGAAGGCTATGTTAATTGGATAAATAATTATCATAAGAAAGGTCCTTCCAGCACGTCTAATAGTGATTTGAAGGTCATCCCGGCTGATGATGGGACATGGGTTTATGGGAAAATTTATGTAAAGGGAAATATAGGGCCAAAATCGACCCAATGATAATTTACCGGAAACCAATTGGGTTGAAATGAAGTCGGGTGCTCCGGCTGGTATTCTCGTAACATCTCCTGCGCCAGCGCCTGTAGTGCATTCGACTAGCGCAATAGAAGCATATAACACCGTTATTGGTGATGGCGGCGCTGGAAACAGCCGGGGCCTTGATTGCGCTGGAAATTGGTACGTCCGTAGAGATTTGATCGATAAGCGGGTTGTTGCTGATGTAAAGAACGGCACGGGAAAAATTATTGATGACCCGTCTCAAGTGGGTGGATGGGTTGTTCCTGCCACTGGAACTCCCTGCCTCGACACCGATCATGATGGAATGCCGAACGCCTGGGAAAATTTATATGGTTTCAACGTAAATATTTCGGAGGGAAACGGGGATAAAGATGGCGATGGATATACAAATGTTGAAGAGTACTTGAATGTAACAGATCCACTAATTTCTTCCCTCCAAACTGTTACTCCAACGACAACTCCACTGACGACGATCTTTGCTGATGTGCCCGATACTTACTGGGCGTATTCATGGATCAATCAAGTTTATCTACATGGCATTACTGGCGGTTGCCATGTTGCGCCTTTGACGTATTGTCCGGAAGAACAGGTGACTCGTGCTGCGATGGCTATTTTTCTGGAACGTGGTATTAAGGGAGGCAGTTATTCCCCGCCGGATGTAACCACTCAATTTGGAGATACTGCCGATCACTGGGCTCAGGATTGGATTGACGCTTTAGCCGCTGACGAGATCACCTCTGGTTGTGGCAGCGGGAATTACTGTCCAGATGATATGGTCACGCGTGCTCAAATGGCAGCTTTTCTCTTGCGTGCCAGGCACGGATCTGATTATGTTCCACCTGCTGCCAATGGTAAGATATTTAGCGACGTACCCGCTTCCTATTGGGCTGCTGCGTGGATCGAACAATTGGCTGCTGAAGGCATTACAAGTGGATGCGGTGACAGCACCTATTGCCCGGAAAGTTTTCTTACGCGTGCTCAAATGGCAGTTTTTCTAGTACGTGCATTTAACCTTCAATAGCGCGATTGTGTATATTTGGTCTACCCATCCTGATCCCTTGTAGGTGGTATCTGAATGGATCTGTGTGTTAAGAATCAAAAGCCGGAACATTGCGTTCCGGCTTTGGATTCGTATATTATTGCGCCGCAGGTGCGAGGCGTTTCTTTTTCTTTACGATCACAGTACCAGGGATGCTGTTTCGACGGGCTTCCTGTTTCACGAGGCGATTATGTTTCGCAACACCTTTGGATGGGCGCTTGGGTTTGGTCTTGACGGGTGTAGTTGTTTCCACTTGTATTACTCCTTTTATGTTTTCATTCTATGATTTGCTTCGTACTCAGCCCAGAGCTTGCCAATTTCCTCTTTGCCTTTTGGACGGGTATATCCATATTTAACTTGCAGCATGGTGACGAATTTATCGAACTTCACCTCTGCCTTGTCCACTTTGAGCAGGTCGTATTCAACCATCAGGTTCCAGCGGCCATTGATCAGCCCGCGGATCAGTTTCCAGTTTTCTTCGAATATCGTTTTATTCACGATGTTCTCCTTGCTCCCCTTTAAATAATTTAATGCGCCACATCAAAGCGGCGTCTTGGCAATACTTGATTTGGATTCTTGAAAGGTAGCGTGGTGCTGCTTGCAAACGATGATCTATATCCCCCGCATATAGGCATTTTACCTTTTAACGACCAGATTTCATTGTACTACGTACTGTGGATAATACTAGTGCGGGATAATTTGAATTCGAAAACTTTTCCCTCGATAAGCCGGGAATATGGACGATATTAATCACTGTCTGGCAGTTTTGATCAATGAGCCGTATGCGCCTTCGTTACTCTGGATAGAGCAGGAGTTCGAGGATGATGCGGTTGCCGAGTTCGGTTTTTGGAATTTGGCAGCTTTCCATGTGATATCCGCTGCCTTCTGGCTACCCGTTTTATGGAGGCCGTCCAGGGGATCCCATGCCGGTTTTTCAATTGATAAAGGTGATAATCATGCCCGCCCGGCAGGTCATATTGAAGAGCAACTGTTTTCTTAAGTGTGACGTTAACATTTACGCTGGTTTGAATACCGAAAATATTCAACCCGATACTTGTCTCCAATGGTTTTTGGAATGAGTGTTCCTGTTTTTTTGTCGAAATGGATTTCGTGTCGTCACCGGCATTGAAGAAAGTTTCTTTAAATAGAGCATTATCTTCAGTGCAATCAGGGCGCCTGCATGTTTTGATTCCATGCTGGAAGTTCCGCTCAGATTTTCCACCCTCTGCAGTAATGCGCAGTCCGCCATCTTTAATGCGGATGCCTTTTTCATATATTCCGAGTTTGCAGATCCGAACCCGGATCGGCGCAAAGACCGTTTTAAAAATACCGGCATCACAGAAATATTCGAGCGAGTACTTGGTTTCGTATTCCTGACTGGCTCCCATGCCAATTCCCGGCACGATCAGCGAAACAGTCCATACTTTCTTATTCTTAAAATCCACACTTTCTTTATATGTAACCCTGCTTTTTGGAACCGGGGGAGCGCCAAAGGTAAACAATGGCACCTTGATCGTTCTGGTCTTTGTCGCTTCGATCTTATATTTTCGTATTCCAATGAGACGCTTTAATCGGTTGACAAACTCCCTCTCCACTTCTGCATGCGTCCCGGCGAATTCCTTTTTAAGGTCGTGATAACCACGAATTACTTTTCGGACTTCATGTTTATCGACCCCGATTTCGAAAAGTCCCCTGCGAAGCACACTCTCGTTTGAGATGGCCTCCTCACCCCACGAACTTCTCTTTCCGCGTTTGATACGTCCCTGAAACCCCTTACCTTTTGGCCGGGGAAGCGGGTCCCCCGCACTCCCATCTTTGGGACCAAAGCCACAATCACAATTAACGGGGTGATTCTGTCCATTACACATAACGGCCCTCCAAAAAAGAGACGGATGCAAAAAATAGAGCTATGCCCGGGCCATGCCAGATTGCTTGAAATATCTTCTTATCTTAGCTGCAAACTGACGCTCGGTCATTTTGTCGGCGGGTTCAATGCCAACGATCTGCAAGCGGACTTTCGCATGGGCGAGGCGTTTCTTCAGCTCAGCTTTTGCTTCGCCGGGACCGATGATCAATACCGAGCCTGCGCCGCGAAGCTGGATAATAATTTTGTCGTAAAATTTATTGAGATACACGGTGAACTGATTGTCCAGTTGATCATCTCCCTTTTGGTACTGGGCGCTGTATGGAGTGCGCGTGTTTGATGCGCCCCGATAGCTGACATGCCTTTCAATCCCCGATTCGATTTTTTGGATATTTTCCCCATCTACATCCAAACTTAACAGCATTGCCTTTTTATGGTCAATCCAAAGGCCGATCTGCTTTTTCATAGATCCTCCTTTTCACTTGTGACAATTTTAGTATACGCTTTTTTGTCCTTCACCGCAATTAGTACTCATTGCGGATTTTTCATTAGAGAGGCCTCATGTACGGGAAGATGATTTGACCCCTGTAGACCGAAATACCAGCCAGTAAAAACAAACTGCATAAATTGCATACACAACCAGCGCGGTCAAAAGAGACAAATTCATCTCAGTGGACAATTCATATCGTAACAGGACCAGCATGCCCGTTAAGAAGTGACCGAAATTCGCAAGCGAAACCGGCCGCGCATAAACTCCTCCGATCGTGCTGTCTTTGGCCGTCCAGTTCATCAACGCCAGGGAAAAATACAATGCGCCCATTAACTGCACCAGCATGGATAATGTCCCTGTAGCTGCCGATCCCAGCGCAGATAGTAAAACATCAGGCGCGAACAAGGCGAAGACTCCCGCAGACCCAAGTACAAGGCTGCTGGAGGTCATCAATATTTTTGTGTTCATAACCTGCTCCTCAAACTATCGCATATGAACATAACTCTGCGCCATATCCATCGCGTCAGACAGGGTATCGGTAATTCCCGATGCGCCCTGCCGCGCCCAACTGGGGCCAGAATCCTGAATGTAATCCACCTGTTTCCAGGTCTCCACTTGGAATTTTCCATCGGGACGTTGTTTGATGACCGCCCGGGATTTTTTATCCGCAGACGTGACGGTCTGCACCACCTGCGCTTCAGGCGCGGACTTTGGCCTGATACGCCTGCTTTGAGTGGATACAACGCTCAGACCGCTTCCGAGCAAGGCCAGCGCCGCAGCGATTCCAAAGGGGATCACATTCGTTAACAGCAATACGGTGGCGAGGACAACAAGAAACAAACCAAAAGCAAACAGAGTTTTATTCATAAGCGTATTTTATATCTGACACAACACCAGAGAAAATCCCCCATTTGTTTATATTTTAAGAAACGAAGCCGGTTCTTATTTTTCTTTTCCTCTTCCTGCTTACGCAATTTGCGTTTCTCTTCCTGCTGTTGTTCCAGCAGTAATTGTTCCTGACGACGCAGCTTTTGTTTCTCCACCTGTTGTTGATCAAGAAGCAGCCGTTCCTGTTGACGTTGGATCCGCTGTTCTTCCTGTTCGCGTTCCAGCTTTTCCTGTTCCTCTTTTTGCGGCTTTTGTTTTTGCCCCTGCTGCACATCAAGCTGTTGACGTTCCTCGTGGCGCTGTTTGCGCTTTTGCTCCCGCTCCAGTTCTTCCTGCTCGTTTTGTGTCATTATATTTTCCTTTTTACGCATGGACCTTACTCAAGGCCCAGACAGTCTGGCAAATTACATATCCGTGCTGTATGTTTATTCGTTAAACATTTTAGCATAGCAAAGGTTTCTACTCTAAAAAACCGGGATTTTTTAGACAAAATCCGCAGATGCTATAATCGCAAAAAAAGAGCAGCCCATGGGAACTACTGAACTGTTTGTTGAATTGATCGCGATTGGAATCGGGGCGTTCATCCGGGTTGATCTATAGCAGCAACGAGTATCTGGTCAACCTGATGTTCATTTGGGTAAATCTGTTGACCGGCTTTTTTTTTCCTTTTTTAGCTGGCTCACCTGGTACCAACTTCAGGATACGCAATACCGGAAATTAAAAGACGACGCTGCTTTTCTTCGTGAAAAAGAAAAGCCCGCCGTGAAGCATTCCAAATAGGAAGTTTAAAATTTGACCCTCTCCCATACAGGAGAGGGTCAAATCATTTACCTCAAAAGCAGGCTTAATTATTTATTTGATCAGGCTGCTGCACGGCGGCGTTGGATGATGCTGTAGATCGCGAGCCCAAGCACGAAGACGGTTGCGACCCAGGCGCTATTTGCGACCAGTGCCGTATCGGCTTGCTTTTGAGCGATCCCAGCGAAGGACCAGACCAACACGAAGGCGTAGCCGCTGTCCCGACGTGTGATCGTCATGAGCAGACCAAGCAGACACGCAACAACCAACATGATGACCGCCCAAGCCTGCGGCGCGAGTCCAAATCCATTCCAGTTGATAAAGTAAAGATAGTCGGTGACGTTGGCAACTGCGGCGACGGAGATCCAGCCGAGGTAGACGCTGAAAGGAACGTCCACGCTCCATTTTTCAGCGGCGCTGACAGGCGTGCGCCCGACGTTGAGTTTAAGATAACTGGCGATGAGCAGGCCGAGCAGGATCAGCATGACCAGTACGCTCAAGCCAAACAGGTTGTAATGCCAGCAGAAAAGCCAGGCCGCGTTGAAGATGCCGCTTAAGGCAAATAAATATCCGAGCTTGCGCAGGCGCGGACTTTCCTTCTGTGCCGATCCAAATTGATAAATGCTAAATGCGATCCAGCCGATATAGATGATGCCCCAAATGGCGAAGACGTATCCCGCGGGGACGAAGTAGACTTGAAAGCGGTCTGAGATCTCGCCTGTGTTCTGCCCATTGAGCGGCAGGGTACTGGCGAGGATGTTGACGGTCAGCGCGATGACGACGGATAGCGCATTGGCAAGTTGACGAAGTGTGTCTTTGTTCATGATGTTCTCCATAACGATGTGTTTGTCATAGGTTCATCATACGACTTCTTACTGTCAATTGCTATGATAAGCGGGGGACAATCGTGTTGTTCAAAAATTATCTTGACCTGCGCAAAACTGCCCCCTCCAAAAGGAAAGGGCATAATTTATCTCAATCAGGGTGAAGTTAAATACTTACAGCTATTACTTTAAATAATTTTTTGAGTAATTAAAATTCATCCAGCTAATTGCAATGTACATAAATAATCCACCGAAAATCACTCCTCTCCAAAACCCAAATATTTCGTCTTGGGGTGTCTTACCGTTTAAAAAAACAACAAACACAATTCTTACAACTAATTCTAATAGAATAAATAAAGATATTGTTTTCATATAAACTATTGGAAGTTTAAAATCACCTGGAAAAATAATTACAACAAAAATAAATGCCAAAAGGACACCTAAGCCGTAAATTATTTCGCTTACAGCATTTCCGAAAACAAGGCCGTACTCTTTTGTGACAGCATCTATTACTAAATAACTGGCTCCGAAAAGCAAAATGTACAAAGATAAAAGAAACATCACAACAAAAAACGACTTAATAGATGAAAAATAACTTCCTAATTTCGGAAGTTTTCCCCTCTCGACCAATATATATAATGTCAGAGAAACAATCGCTACTATGCCACTAATACCTTGCCAAATAGGATCACGGAGTATTTCAATCATATACCAGTCCTCATACTAATTTAGGACGGCCTGCCCACCCTCAGGCCGTCCCATCTTTCTTCTTTCCACTCACTACTTCCTACAACCCCCAAACAGACTCACCACCTTCGCCGCCGTAGCGGGACGATCCATCACGCCGCCTAGCGAATTGGTGTGGGAAACTTACTAGTAAACAGATCAACAACTACTAAATCAGCCAGATAATTACGGCTCCTTATTTTTGTTGATATTTTTTTCCATCTGTTTGAGTAGTTTTTCCCCAAACTACCGGGACATCATAAAGAATATTATCGCCAATCTTCACGGCGTAAGAACCTTGTGTCAAATCCAAGCTTACAAAACCGCCATTATCTGTACTCCCAGAAAAAAGAGTGTCAGCAATGACCGAGCTACCATTCACATCTGTTTTTTGAGTATATATAGCTACATAAATACCAGTACTTGGACTGCCATCTGGGTTGGTTACTCCAACAACAATTCGCCCCATTCTTATAATATAAGAGGTTTTTTCCTCTTTCCGCACAACAAAATTAACTTCGCCTTTTTTATCAGAAAGACTTCCCCAATTATATCCTTTTAAATCCGTACTTATTGAATACAAACCAGGTGTAAGCCAAATATTCACAGTACCTGTGTTTTCTAGATACCCATACCAAACACGCGCATCAGTAACGGGATTTCCATTAATATCGGGCTTTTGTGTATACGCCTCAACATTAACATTATTTAGGGGCACTCCATCAACATCTACAACCCCAAACTCAATTTGGCCACCAACTAACTTGACTATAGTTAGATTATTATCTACAACCTGCACATTATAAACACAATCACGCCCCATCCACCCATAGCCGCTATTTTCGCTAGGGCATACTGCATACATGCCAGCTTTCAAATCAAAATCAATCTCGCCCTGAGGGTTTATATAACCAGTCCCAATCCGATCTTTGCGTGAGGGATTGCCACTTGCATCAGCTATTTGTTCATATACTTCAGCGCTTGCGTATTTCAATGGCTGCGAATTTGGGTCTAACATAATTACTTTTTAATCCACTTGCACCGGTCTGCTGACTAATATCTACCCCAGTGCCAATCAAATCTTCTAGCATTGGAATATCGCCAGCAGTGTTACTTGGTGTTGCCACAGGCAAATTGTTTCCTGAATTAGAGATGCTTGGTATTTCAATTCTCAGTGAGTTAGGGGAAAGCAAGATATATTGCAATTTTCCAGGTGCTAATGTGCTAAACTGATTTTCTATGCCGTAACCCTGCGCATTAACACTAATCTGAACGTCAAGTTTACCATTACTGTCAAATGGTAAAGTGAAAACTGCAAAGCCGTCAGAATCTGTTGTTTGTCTAGTGATTTCGCCAGAGAAAGAAACTATCACATCTATGCCAGAAATGGGTAATCCATCACTTTCACTTACTGCTCTAAGAATAACATTCTCTTCGCTTCCTTGCTTTTCAATTAAACGAACATCAACAACAGATTCGATCGGGTAAATTATCTGTTTCTCGTAAATTTGATAGCCATCAGCCTCAATGATTAATCTGACGTTTCCTTGTATTTTATCGGCGATGAAAAATGTAGATATGCCGTTTGTGTCAGTATATTGACTCAGCGAGCCTGCAGAGTAAAAGAACAGAGATTTTGCCCCCGAAAGTGGTTTGCCTGAACTATCTGCAACATGAACTGTAATTATGGCATTATTTGACTGTGGATAAAATTGGGCCAACAATCCTTTTATAGAGTCTGACCCGATGAATGCGGCAGTTACGGTACCGCAACATGCAATTAACGCCACTATGATTGGCAATAATTTACTTAAAGTCAATTTTGTGCTTTTTTTTTGTCATTTCATTCTCCCTGGTAGTGATAGTGTTTTTTGATTTATATCTTAATAGATTGGATAGCCACGACTAAGCCTGATTATAAAGATAAAATTATGGGACGGCAATCTTTTTAGAAAGCCGTCCCGTTCCCTATTTCCTATTCACTTGCTCCTACAACTTTGCAAACCGACTCACCACATTCGCCGCCATGGCGGGACAAATCCATTTTATTGCTTATTTGTATTCCTTACTCCATTTCCTGCATATATTTCCCCGCTCATATTATCAGCGCCTGCAAATAGGGAAGCACGACTTGCGCCACACGATTAATCCGCGCAAAATGCATAATTTCGCTCGGTGTACAGCTCAGTATTTCTTCCTATGCCTTCTCCACTCGGCGGGATATCACTTTTTCTTTTTTGCCAGCTCATCTTTCTGCACTTTGTTTTCAGTCTCCTCGTCATCCTCTTCTTCACTTGAACCTTTTTTGCCAAAAATTTCCACTGCGGCGGAAGAAGTGAAATAAAAGGCCAGCGTCACCCCCGTGATATTGGAAAGCATCTGCGTATATGACTGGGTTAATGCGGACATTTCGTTAGGCGAACCTGCGAATGTGGTGAAGGTAAGAATAAAAACGTAGGTGATCACAACACAGCTTGCAATGGCCGATCTCAAATTTTCCTTGCCAACCAGCCATTTTCCCTCGCGAGGCCGGTTTAATGAAATGACACCAAAGAACGTTACCACGCTGACTGAAAAGGCAGTCACTGCCAGCACTGTGTCATGTCTGGCATTAAGGATGAAAGACCAAACCAGGCTGCCCGTCAACGCGACCCCAATGACCACGAGAGTGAGGATAGTCAGTCTACGTACCATTTTATTCTCCTTTCCTATGGCTTCATAATATAGTTTTTAAAGAAAAATTTCAATAGATAAAAAAAAAGGGACGGCCTGCCCCCTCACAGACCGTCCCAATCTCCAATTACTAAAGTTTCGCAAACCGCCTTACCACCTTCAACGTGCACTTCAGGAAAACACTACATTTATATTGTAATTGTAGTGTTTTCCTTGTAAAATAAGGACGGAGAAATGAGTCCATGAAAAACGACAGGTTCCAGAAAGCCAAAAACATTTTCCAAAAACGGCATGGCATCTTGCGACGGGTGGAAGCAATCAAACTTGGCGTGCCTGAGTATGTCATCTACGAGATGACCAAAAGCGGAGATTTGATCAAAGAAGCACGCGGGCTGTACAAACTGGCGGAGTCTGAACCGTTGAGCAACCCCGACCTTGTGCAAGCCAGCCTCCTGATTCCCAAAGGTGTGGTGTTTTTGATATCCGCGCTTTATTTTCATCGGCTCACCACTCAAATCCCGCATTGGATATATCTTGCCCTGCCGCGCGGAACGAGTTCTCCCAAAGT
Organism: Candidatus Villigracilis proximus; assembly: GCF_016717045.1. Taxonomy (NCBI): domain Bacteria; kingdom Bacillati; phylum Chloroflexota; class Anaerolineae; order Anaerolineales; family Candidatus Villigracilaceae; genus Candidatus Villigracilis; species Candidatus Villigracilis proximus. The sequence goes on from NZ_JADJUO010000024.1 coordinate 15,404, forward strand.
CGAGTATCCGCCTGTGAAGGCGTTCATCAGGTCGGAAAAACAATATTCTGCTGGCGTGGAAGAACACACGATAGACGGTATTAAAGTCCGCATCTATAGCAGGAAAAAACTGTTGCCGATTGTTTCAAATATCGAAAAGAAATCGAAAAGATATTGCCCTGGAAGCATTGAAGGACTATATGTCAAACGCCTCCCGCAACGTGAGCGGACTCATGGAATATGCCAGAATCAACCGTGTTGAGAAACTCATCCTTCCCTATGTGGAAACGCTGCTATGAAAAATATCCCCGCCTCCATCCATGCCCGCCTTGCCAATGAATCCCAAAATACAAAGAAGCCTTTTAATGGATTGCTTCAACATTATGGCATGGAGCGGTTTCTGTATCGCCTGTCCAAAACTGAATACGCAAATAGTTTTGTCCTCAAAGGAGGTTTGATATTCACAGTATGGGAAATAGAGCAGCGCCGTGCTACAAGGGATATAGATTTCCTCGGTTCGTTGGAACGCAATACAGAAATGATTGTTCAAATTCTCCAAGCAGCCATAGCGACTTCTGTGCCCGAAGACGGTCTAGTCTTTGACGCCAATACAATTCAAGTCACAGAAAGGTTGGTGGATGTTGAGCGTATGGGAATCAGCGCAAATCTATTGGGATATTTGGGTAAAGCTGAAATTCCCATTCATATTGACATTGGGTTTTCAGATGAAATTCTATCTTCTGCCAAAGAGATAAGTTTTCCCACATTGTTGAGCGGCATGGAACGCCCGCAGCTTATGGGATATTCGCCAGAATTTGTTATCTCGGAAAAATTGCACGCGATGGGAAAATATGTCGAAGCGCCCAGCCGCTGGAAAGATTATTATGATGTGTGGTTGATTTCCGAATATTTTGAGTTCGATATATTTCCTTTGCAGGAAGCACTCGTGACAACATTCAACAATCGCAATACCGAGATCCCCATCAACCGTCCCAAATGTTTATCCGCCGACTTCGGAATTAAATATCAAGCAGGCTGGCGAAGTTTCTTGAAGAAAAACGCCCTGCGCACCAACATGGAAAACTTGTCCGCATTGACAGAAGAAATATGGAGTTTTCTGGAAATGCCTCTTGCAAACCCAAAACTTTCTTCAGAAACAAAATGGGATCCCACCAAACGAAAATGGCAATAAAAAAAGGGACGATCTGCCCCCACAGACCGTCCCAATTACCAATCTCCAATTACTAATTACCAATTACTAAAGTTTCGCAAACCGACTCACCACCTTCGCCGCCGTAGCGGACGATCCATCACCCCACCTTGATGAATGAGCATCGGCGTACCTTCCTTCCTATATGCAAATTCCCAGAACGCCTGACCAGTAATAAATCTCTGCCCATCAATCGCGCAGGAGGTGACGAAGCCAATGCGCTCGCCGTTCGCGTTCACCACGGGGTCGCCGTTGTGCGCCATGCGGACGCGCTGGTCATCGAAGGTGAAGCGGATGACGCCGCCCTTGCGTTCTTTCTCGCGCGCCACATAAGCATCCCGCCCGATGAACCACGGCTTGTACGGTTTGACGTACGAACCAAATCCACCTTCCGCTACGCCCAAATCTCTGCCATCAAATTTGCCAGAGCCCAATCCCATTTCGTGACCGTACAACGGCAAGCCTGCTTCGGTGCGTAATGAATCTCTTGCGCCCAAGCCAATGGGCTTGACGCCAAACTGTTCACCAGCTTTCATGATCGCATTCCAGAAGTCCACGGCGCGTTCAGGGTGGACGAATAATTCAAAGGCCATCTTCTCGCCTGTGTAGCCCGTGCGCGAGACAATTAAGTCGAACCCGCCAACCACCGCATCACACAACTCGGTTCTCTTCAACTTCATAATGCGCGCGCGGGTCGCATCGTCCACGCCCATCGCCAGCAGCGTGTCGCGGCTCTTCGGCCCCTGCAGCGCAATGTCCACGCGCATTTCATTGCCAGAGCGCGGGTCACGCAGGTTGCGGATTTCCGCATTGTAGCCATACGTCCGCGCCCACGGTCGGCCGTTGTCAATTTTCACTGCGCCATCGCGCACACTTTCGAGCCATGTGCGATCCTTGTCATCGTTCGACGCGTTCACGACCACGAGATAATTGTCCCAGCCGCGGCGATAGATGAGCGTGTCATCGATCACGTCCGCATCGGGGGTCAGGAAGTGCGAATACAAAGACTCGCCCGGCAGCAGTCCGCCGCAGTCATTGCCGCAGACCGTATCGAGGAACGAAGCCGCATCCGCGCCGCGCACATCGTACACGCCCATGTGCGAAACATCGAACAGCCCCGCCGCATTGCGCGTGGCAAGGTGCTCCTCAAAAATCCCCGTGTACTGCACAGGCATTTCCCAACCAGCAAATGGGACCATTCTGCCGCCCAAGTCTCTATGGACTTGATTCAACGCTGTTTTCTTTAACTCGCCTTCCGCCTCATTCCACTCGAAGGGCGGCAGCGCCTCACCCTTTAACTGTGGGTTGACTCCAACAAACCAGGGCTTGACTCCACCCTGAAGCGGGGGAACCGTCGCCGAGAGTTTGGCTTTCACTTCATTCACCACAAATGCACCAGGCATACGCTTCGCGCTGAAATCTTTTGTCCCATCCACGTTGAAGGATGTGTATCCATCCGAAAGGTCACGCAGCCAGGTTGCCACTGCCGAAGCATTCTTGACAGGCACTTGCAGTTGATAGGTGTTGTTGTCCACGTTCTTCAACAAACCTTTGATAACGCCCCTTCGGTGTCGCAATGGATGTAACTTGTGTCTTGCCCTTCTTCAAAGCGGATAGATCAGAAGACACCGCAAAATCCAACACCTGACGAATACGCTGTCCGCTCAATTCATACACGCCTGTAGTGGATTTATCATCAATGTAATAGAAATGAGGATAGCCATTCTTGGTCGGCTTGAAGTCAATACCTGCCGAAGTCGCTAATTTGCGGATCTTCAACTTGGCTTCGTTCAACACGTTGAAATCTAATTTCGCGCGGCGCTGTTTGCCTTTCTTGACCGTGTCCACTGAATACGGCGCACAAGCCAGAAGCACATCCGCCATAACGTTTGCCAATTCGCGAGTCTTCTTCTCGTCAAATCCACGCTGGGTGATCCAAGGTGTGCCGAGGCGAATGCCGCTCGGATCCATTGAATTCTTGTCCCCTGGAATCGTGTTGCGATTTACGACGACACCAACGATGTCCAAAATGCGCGAGGCTTGGTCGCCGCTTAGTTTGGTTCCGTCCTCACCGACAATGCTGGTGCAATCGACATTGACGAGGTGGGTGTCCGTGCCGCCAAACGGGACGCGCAGTCCGCGCTTGGTGAACTGGTCGGCCATGGCTTTTGCATTTTTGAGAGTCTGTGCCTGGAGTTGTTTAAACTGCTTGGTCTGAGTCAGCTTGAAGGTTAAAGAAAGAGCCGCGAACACATTCACATGCGGGCCGCCCTGTTCACCGGGGAAGACGGCTTTGTCGATCTTCTTCGCAATCGCCGCATCCGTTGTCATCAACACTGCACCGCGCGGGCCGTCAATCGATTTATGCGTAGTGGACATGACCACATGCGCGTATCCGATGGGGGAAGGCACCACGCCCGCCGCCACAAGCCCGCCGATGTGCGAAATGTCCGCGAGGAAATACGCGCCCACTTCGTCCGCGATCTCACGGAACTTTTTCCAATCTGGAACCCATGAATACGATGAATAACCAGCGATCATCAGCTTGGGTTTGTTTTCCAAGGCCAATGCGCGCACGGCGTCGTAATCAATTTTTTCGTTTGAATCAATTGTGTAATGCACGGCCTTGAAGAATTTCCCCGAGCGGTTGACCGACGAGCCGTGAGAGAGATGTCCGCCGTGCAGCAGGTTGAGTCCCATCACGGTATCGCCGAGATTGATCAGCGCATGATAGACCGCGTTGTTGGCGGGTGCGCCCGATAACGCCTGCACGTTGACAAAAATTTGGTCGGCTGTGATTCCATTCGCGGCGAAGGTTTGCGCCACACGCCGGCGGGCAAGCGCTTCGACCGTATCGGCATATTCCACGCCCTTGTAATAGCGCGGGTCACTGTTGCGGCGGTAGTTTCCGAGGCGGGCGGGATAATCCAAAATCTCTTCATCATCCATCCAGCGCGTGTCTTCATCGGGATAGCCTTCCGCATAAATATTTTGAAACGCGGAAGACAACGCCTCACGCACCGCCATCGGCGCAGTGGATTCAGACGCGATCAGAATCAACTTGCGATACTGCCGCTCCGCTTCGAGCTGGGTTAATTTATAAACATCGGGGTCAAGTTTTTCGAGCGAACCACGGAACAAATAATCGGGCATGGGGAATTCTCCTAGAAAACAGAATCAGGTTTGAGATTAAGTGTGAAGCGTGTTATCAGTCAGATTGTAGGACGGGAGTGGAGGAAGGTCAAGTGAAAAATAGTGTTTTTCATCCACACAATTTCCATATAAGCCGGTCACATCCCGATTACACACCTCAAATATCATAAGGGAAGGTTGGAGGCGCTCCAGCCAAAAATTATAAAGAGGTGTAAAAATATGAAAAAGAAAATTTCAATCCTGATCGGCGGACTCCTGGCGGTTGCGATGTTATTCGGCGCGGTGAGCGTCACAACAGCCTATGCACAGGAAGGCACGCCCCCCGCGACGACCACAACCGGGCAACCCGATAAAGGCCGCGGTCACGGCGGACCCGGCATGGGCGAAACCGAGTTGGCCGCAGCGGCATCCGTGCTTGGCATGACCACTGACGAACTCTCCGCTGCACTGAAAGATGGTAAGACCCTTGAAGAACTGGCAACCACTGCCGGCGTGGACATTCAAGATGTGCAGGATGCGATCAGTGCCGCACATGCTGTTGAAATGCGCGCACGCATCGAAGCCGGTGTAGCCGATGGAAGTATCACTCAGGCCAAAGCCGACTGGCTTTTGGAAGGTCTCGACAAAGGTTATCTTGATGGCCCCGGCTTCGGTTTCGGCGGCCCGCGCGGTGACCGTCCCGGTGATCAACCGGTTCCTCCTACACAAACTACAGCCCCATAATTAAATTCTCCATCTCAACAAGGTAAGCAATTGACAGGTGAAAGACTCCCCCTTTCACCTGTCAAAAGTGCTGCACAAAGTCTCGCTCAGTTTTTCTCTTGGGGGGGCGGGAAGAGGACTTCCCAGATAATTTCTAAATATACCGGACTATTGGGGCTTGAATTCACTTATAAATCCCTGTACACTATCCCTATGAATACACCTTCAAAAACCGGACAACTGACAAATCTTGAGGGCCGCGAAAAACTTTTACTGCGACTGGTGGAGTTAAGCGTCACACTCAACTCCACGCTGGACCTCGATGCCCTGCTGCAACTTATCACCGCCACCGCCACAGAATTATTGGATTGTGAAGCTGCATCGATCCTGCTCTACGATGAGAAGAATCCACGCCTTTACTTTGCCGCCGCCACCGGCTCGGATCCCGCTCAACTGGCAGAGATTCCTGTTCCGATCGACAGCAGTCTCGCCGGGACAATTTTCCGCACGAACCAGCCGCTGATCCTCAACAACGCCGAACAGGACCCGCGTCACTTCTCCCCCGTTTCTGATCACATCAAATTTAAAATAGACACGCTGCTTGGCGTGCCCATGCCGATCAAAGATAGAACCATGGGCGTGCTCGAAGCGGTCAACAAACGCACAGGCGGTTTCAACGAGGACGATGCGGCGATCCTTTCCGTCACCGCTGCGCATGCCGCGATCGCGATCAACAACGCGCGCTTATTACGAGCCACACAACAAGCGCTGGAAAAAGTTAAAGTCACAAATCAGATCAAGAGCAATTTCCTGTCTCTCGCCTCGCATGAATTAAGAACGCCGCTCGGCATCATCATCGGCTACGCAACCTTCCTGCAGGAAAGCGCGCGCGGAGAATCAACCGACCACGCCAATCAAGTACTTGGCGCGGCATCACAAATGCGCTCCCTGCTCGACCAGATGAACAACCTGACCCTGCTCCAAACCGATGGGATGGAAATGCGGCAGATGAAGATCGCGGTGCAGGATATCTTAAACTTTGCATTGGATGAGATCAAATACACCGCTGCCCGGCGTGACCTGCAGCTGGTCCTCGCTTTTCAAGAGGATCCCATCTTTGTGAACGTTGATGCCGAAAAGACCACGCTGGCCATTGTCAACCTGCTAAATAATGCCATTCGCTTCTCCCCTGAAAAAGCGAGATTGTGGTTGGCGCAGTGGATCAGGGCAGGCAGGTAATGATATGGATTCAGGATTATGGTATTGGTATTCAAGTTGATAAACTGCAGAAAGTATTCGAAGAGTTCTACCAGATCGAACCGCCGAACACACGTCACTACGGCGGCCTTGGGATCGGTCTCACCATTTCAAAGGGACTGATCGAAGCCCAGGGCGGGAAGATCTGGGCTGAGTCTGAGGGTGAAGGACGAGGGACAACCTTCAAGGTCGTCCTGCAAAAAGCAGACGAATAACTTATTCAATAAAAGGCTGATGCGATCAGCCTTTTTGATTTCATGTTTTCCATCAAATACAAAGCCTGGAAATTTCTTTCTGAAGGTTTTTACTTTAAAGAAAGCCCCGTTTTTTCACCCCATTTGCATTGACATTCCCAAACGCGTCGGGTAGAATACGCTTCGCCTTGTTAAAAGGGCCTGTAGCGCAGTTGGGAGCGCGCCTCAATCGCACTGAGGAGGTCAGGGGTTCGAATCCCCTCAGGTCCACTGGGCAGCGAACAGTGAACGAAAAAATTTTTCAATGTTCACTGCTAAAAAATTAGTTGACATATGGGCCCATAGCGCAGTTGGGAGCGCGTCTCAATGGCATTGAGAAGGTCGAGGTTCGGAATCCCTCTGGGTCCACCATAATGTAGGGGCAGGTAGAAATACCTGCCCTTTTTACAAAGTCATGGCAGGAGTAGTAGGTCACCCGTCAGCGAGTTGGGAAAGTGAGGTGGAAGCCCAGCACCAGTGTCAACGGGACACACAAGACCGAACTCGCCTGTTCCTCGCAAGAGAGACTTCATCGGTGAAACGCGATAAATCCGCGGGTAGTCGATGACGGGAAAGCCCGTTACAGCAACAAAGTGACGTTAGTTATCTAACGTAATTTGGGTGGTACCGCGGAGCGCACAGCGTCCTTCGTCCCTATTTGTGGATGAAGGATTTTTTGTTTAAGTTGGTCAACTACACTAAAACGGCTCGTCGCCCAAGTGACCCATTGTAATAATTGAACAGGAGGCCTATGATGAAAGCGAATATGAAAAGCAAAATTATTTTCTGGAAGCAGGTGCCTTTGCTTTTGCATTCCTCTGATGCAGGATAATTCAAAGACCGATTCGTCGAAAATCCGTGAAAACAATATTTAATTTGAATGAGGTAAGAATGGCTACAACAAAGAAGAACGAAACGAAGAAAAAAGCGGCTCCAAAAAAGTCAACACTGAAAGCGGTTAAAAAAGTAGTGAAAGCCATTGAGGCCATGAATACTGTGCCCTCGAAGGAAAAGAAGACAGTTAAGGCTGTCCCCGCAAAGAGCAAGGCGCCAAAAGCGGCTGCCAAAAAACCTGTTGTAAAGAAAGCAGTTGTAAAAAAGGTTGCCGCAAAGAAAGTTGTTGCCAAAAATCCGCAACAACAACTTCTGTCAAAGCGAAGAAAGCTGCGCCAAAGAGCAAGGCGATCCAGGTGGTGCCTGTCAAGGCGAGTGCTGTAGTCGTTGCTCCCAAGCCCGCTAAAGCCATTGTCGCAACGGATACCAAACCAAAGGCGATCGTTGCAGTGAAAGAAACTTCCGCCAAGGAAGAAAAACCGCGTCAGGACAAATCCTATAATCCACAGAACATCGAAAAGAAGTGGCAGGATAAATGGGATGCCGACCAGTTGTATCGCTCCATCATCGACAATAGCAAACCGAAACATTACGCGCTGACCATGCTGCCCTACCCCAGCGGTGACTTGCACATCGGTCACTGGTACGCGATGACTCCGTCTGATGCGCGCGCGCGTTACATGCGTATGCGTGGATACAACGTCCTGTTCCCGATGGGATTCGATGCCTTCGGTCTGCCCGCAGAAAATGCGGCGATCAAGGATGGCATTCATCCCATGAAGCGCACCTTCCAAAACATCGAGCGGATGCGCAAGCAGATGCGTTCGATGGGCGCGATGTTCGATTGGGAGCGTGAGGCGGTTTCTGCTTCCCCTGAATATTACAAGTGGACGGAGTGGTTCTTCATTCAGTTATATAAAGCCGGATTGGCCTATCGCAAAATGTCGGCCGTGGACTGGTGCCCGAAGTGCAATACCACTTTGGCACGTGAACAGGTCTGGGGTGATGACCGTCATTGCGAACGCTGTGGCACGCCCGTCATCAAGAAGAATTTGGATCAGTGGTTCTTCAAAGCCACAAAATATGCCGATGAGTTGTTGAAATTCGACGGCATTGACTGGCCGCAAACGGTCAAGACTTTGCAGACAAACTGGATCGACCGCTCTGAAGGCGCGGAAGTATTCTTCCGTTTGGATTGGGAATCCGTTGAAGGAAAACTGGGAATTCAGGAAAAAGGTATGGGCACAGAAGACGGCCCCACACCTGAATCGCAAGTGATGATCCCGGTCTTTACCACTCGTCCTGATACGTTGTGGGGCGCGACCTTCATGGTCTTCTCACCCGAACATCCATTGGTCGACAAGATCACCGCGCCTGATAACAAAGCCGCAGTCACAGAATATAAAGCGCAGGCTGCGCGTCAAACAGAGATTCAACGCGGCGCAGTGGATAAGGAAAAGACGGGCGTTTTCACGGGCGCGTACGCCATCAACCCTGTTAATCAGGAACGCATTCCGATCTGGATCGCGGATTATGTCATGATGTCTTACGGCACAGGCGCAATTATGGCGGTGCCCGCGCATGACGAACGCGATTTTGCATTTGCCAAAAAGTATGAACTGCCCATCGTACCGGTCATCCAGCCCGAGCGCAGCCCCGAAGCGAAAAGTGAAACCATGGAAGCCGCTTATGTCGGTCCGGGCGTCATGGTTAACTCAGGTGACTTCTTCAACGGCACACCAGTCAATACAGAAAAAGGCCGCAAGAATCCATCCATCAGCGCGGTCATTGATTGGTTGGAACCGCAGGGAATTGGGAAAGAGTCGGTCAACTATCGTTATCGCGATTGGTTGATCTCGCGTCAGCGTTATTGGGGCGCGCCGATCCCGATGGTCAATTGTGAAATTCATGGCTGGAACCCTGTGCCCGATGACCAGCTGCCCGTGGAACTGCCCGAGGATGTGGAGTGGCGCCCGACCGGTGAAAGCCCGTTGAAGCTGCACCCGACCTGGAAGAACACCACCTGCCCGGTCTGCAACGGCCCCGCCACACGCGAGACCGATACGATGGATACCTTCATGTGCTCGTCGTGGTATCACTTGCGTTATCTGTCACCCAAATATGATCAGGGTCCGTTCGACCCTGCCGAATACAAGTACTGGATGCCCGTTGACACGTACACGGGCGGCATTGAACACGCCACCATGCATTTGCTGTACACACGCTTCTTCCACAAGGCGCTGCGTGACGCGGGCATTGTCAAAGGCGATGAGCCGATGATGCAATTGCGCAATCAAGGCATGGTGCTGGGCGAAGACGGCGATAAGATGTCGAAGAGCAAGGGCAACGTGATCGCGCCGGATGTGCTGGTGAACAAATACGGTGCAGACAGTGTGCGCGCTTACATTATGTTCTTTGCACGTTGGGAAATGGGTGCGCCCTGGGACTCACAAGGCATTGAAGGCGCTGTGCGTTGGGTGCGCCGTGTGTGGACTTTATTCACCGATCCGACTCAACCGACAACTGCCTCTGCCGAGGTGACGAAGAATCTGCGCCGCAAGGTTCACCAGACTTTGCGCAAGGTGACACGTGACTTCGATAATTTTGAATTCAATACGATCATTTCCTCTCTGATGGAATTGATGAATGAAATGTACAAGGCGCGTGAAGCCGGCGCAGTCGGCTCACAGGATTGGAACGAAGCGGTCGAAATCTACTTGAAGATGATGGCTCCCATCACGCCGCACATCGCCGAGGAATTGTGGTCACAGTTGGGCAAGCCGTATTCGATCCATACCCAACCATGGCCGACCGTGGACGAAGGTGCCACAAAAGAAGATTCCATCGAACTGCCTGTTCAGATCAACGGCAAGGTGCGTGATAGAGTCATTGTCCCAGCCGAAGCCACAGAAGACGAGATCAAGTCTGCGGCGCTGGCGAGTGAGACCGTGCAGAAGTTTTTGGAAGGTAAGGAACCGCGCAAGGTGATCGTGGCGAACCGGAAGTTAGTCAGTATTGTGGTGTAAGGGGATTAGGTAATTAGGGATTAGGAATTAGGTTCGTGTTAAAGCAATCGACCCTGAGAGTCGCGAGACTTTCAGGGTCGATTTATTTTTAATATTCACTTGCAAATCTTTCACACGTTCTATCACCCGTGTGCCGAAATCACATCGGGGATATTCGGCTGCCATGCGTCGTAGTGATGTTTGCACAGCCAGCGGTAATCACCGGTGTAGGTGGTGACGCGGTGCAGACCGAGTTTGGCTTGCGTGGAATCAACTTCGTTCAGGAAGCGATGCAGCGCGAGGATGCCGGAGCGCTCGGGTTCGCTGAGCATTTTGCCGGGCGTCATGCCATGATCTTTTGCTTTGAGTTCATCTGGCAGTTGACCGATGACAGCATTTGCGAAATCCAAATGACGGTCAATATCCAAGGTTTTGGTTTTGTCGCGACCAAAGAAGAGGTCAATGGCGGGGCCGGCGACAGGCGCAACCGTGGCAAGGATTTTCAAGACGGTGTTTGCATACGGCGCAATTTGTTTGACCCATTCACGGGTTTGATCGATGGTGTAAACGCCTTGCCTTGATTCAATGACAGGATGTTGACAGCCTTCCGCCTCACACCATAATTGCAATTCCATGGACGTGAAAAGATTTGCTTCGGCGAGAGACCCGCTTCACGCGAGCGGAAGTAAACAAGCGCGGACCATCTTTGGCTTCGTCGGCGATGGCACGCATGGTTGCCATAAAGTAATTGGCGATACGACTGTCCATGCCTGTGAGTTGTTCTTTGATTTCTCGCGTTAGTTGAACGCTCATTCGCGTTCTTCAAAACCCATCAATAATTCGGATAATGGAAGCTTACAGGAACATTCCTGACAGCGGAAATAGTCGCACCCCGGCAAAAATTGGCGCAACGCGTTGATGTTGAATCTTCCAGGGCTGATCTTCAACCCTTTTGCGGGCAAGGAACTGTAAAACGATAACGGTCTTTCATGCCAGGCCAGTTATCGTGATGAGTTTTTCCAGCGTGTGCTGGAGACGTTCATGAAATATTCAGGCCAATCCTTGTGTATAAACATGAAATTCACGCGCGCGTTTTTCAAACATGGCTTGACCATGTGACCTGTGATCGAGGAACATGCCCTTTTGCCAATGCAGGTGATGCTTCCCTTGTTCTACTGAATAATCATGCGTGCGGACGATCATCCACGGAACCAAGCCGGGCGGGTCTTCTTCCATCGCGCAGACCATGGCGATGCGGCGTTAGTCTTGAGGCGTTTCTTTTCCGGTTGCCACGGCAGTTCGGGTCGTACCTGGGCACATGTTGAGCCACAAGACTTGCTTTGCGCTCTTCGGGTAAACGATAGGAAACATCGTATTTTTCCATCAAGCGCAGAAAGAAGGGATAAAGATCGGACGTGTAGCGTGGTTCGTCTTTAAATTGATGATCGTGCCAGACTTCATACAAATGTTTATCGGGCAGGATGCCTTCCGCTCTTGACCGTGGCGCGGTCTTCGAGCACAAAGCCAATGGCCTTGGTTAACCATTCTGGTTTGAGAACTACGTCGTCGCGCAGTTTTTCGTCGTCGCCGTAATGCACGATGTAGCCGAGATCGTGCATTATTCTCGCCAATGTTGTCGTATCGATCTCACTCAAGTTATGGCGGGCACAGGTTTCTGCAAATGTTCCGTAAGAAATATGAGGTTCATCACGGGCGATCAATTCATCACGGGCGGCCTTCCAATTAAGATTGAATGGCATACCCACATGTTCCAGTTTGGCAGCTTCTGCGGCGATGACTTTTTTCAACTCGGCGATGCCGACCATTTCACCTGTGGATTCATCGAGAGTGAGGCTATCCACTTCATGAAAGCCAACGATCATCTCGCCGTATTGCTGCTTGAAAACGGGTTTGTCAATGCGTGCAATGTGTTCGCCTGATTTGCTGTACGTGGAAACGATGATGACACGCGCTTCATCCCCACCCGCAGGCGGATCATGTTCAGCCAATCTTCCACCTGACATTGCTGGACGCGCGGCGCGGCTCCCAGACCAGCAGGTAGAGCGAACGGCGGCTGAAGAAGAACTGGTGCGTGACGCGGTAGACATCCTGCCCGCCAAAATCCCAGGCGTTGAGTTGGATCTCGACGCCGTCTTTCTCTGGGTGGGGCAACTTCAACCCATGAATATCAATCTCCACCCCATGCGTCGTCGGTTCGTTCTGCCGCGGTCCATCGTCCGTGGTCCGCGGTCCTTTGAGCGCTTTGAGCAGCGTGGTCTTGCCGACGTTGCCTTCGCCGACCAGCACCAGTTTGGCTTCGTAGAGCGGTTCGGCATTTTGTTCGAGACTGCGGAGGTATGCCTTGACTTCGTCCAGACCAGCGTCGTATGCGCTTTGCAGGCGCAGGGTTGAGGGGGTTGTCTGTCGAGGTTGAGTTCTTTCAAATTTTCAAGTATGAGCGAGGGAAGTCGGAAAGTTGTTAGAAAATAAATTATTTCAGTTTGTTGATTCGCCAATCCATAGTTTCCGTGATATCAAACTTTTAAATTCCAATCCAATCTGGTATGATGAAGTTTCATTTACTTAGTCCAAGTATAAGTTCTGAAATTTATTTATCCAATTGTGGAACTTTCTTTTAATCAATTTTCTGAAAGATAATTCAATCCAACGATTACTGGTGTTAGGCCATTTATGGGAGTGGGTCCAATGATCTGCCAAAACCTTTGGAGATTAGTTTGTACTCCGGGAGTTGTCCCATCGACCTGGTAGGGTGGTCAGTTTGTTGTTGGAGAGATCCAGTTCTGTCAACTGCGTGAGTTGTCCCAGCGAGTCTGGCAGTATCGTCAGTTGGTTGTCGGAGAGATTCAGTTCTGTCAACTGCGTGAGTTGTCCCAGCGATTCTGGCAGCGTTGTGAGTTGGTTGCTGGAGAGATCCAGTTCTGTCAACTGCGTAAGTTGTCCCAGCGAGTCTGGCAGGGTGGTCAGTTGGTTGTTGGAGAGATTCAGTTCTGTCAACTGGGTGAGTTGTCCCAGCGAGTGTGGCAGTGAGGTCAGTTGGTTGCTGGAGAGATCCAGTTCTGTCAACTGCGTGAGTTGTCCCAGTGATTCTGGCAATTCGGTTAACTTCATGCGACTGAGGTCAAGTTCCGTTGCGCCCGATTGCAGGGCGTGTTGGATTTTTTGTTCGGCTTCGTAATAGGCTTCGTCTTTTGGCATGGGAACCTCTTTGTCTTAACCGTGATTTTCCTGATTTGCTTGATGTCCATGATTGGGTGTTTTGGATTACAGGATTTCTAATCGTGGTCATCCTGTAATCCGTAAAATCATGGTTAAGATGTTTCTTTTCTACTTCGTAACGTGTTGCTTTTTCTCCAAATGGCAAGGGTTATTGGAGTCATTGGAGTATATTTTACTCTCAATAGTTTGCAATAAGAAAACAAACTGTATGTAGTTGGTTTATAATTGAAAATGACTGCGCAAATCCCTTTATCCACGGCTCCGTTTTTTCAGGAATACAACTTTTCCATGCTAAAGGCAGATCAGCACAGTGTTGGTGATCGGGCGTATTCTGGCGTACGGGGATAGAAGCGAAGTCCGCTGGTTTTTTAAAACATATGGCAAAGAAAGACTTATCCATTGGTGAAACAAGATGGTGCACGTTTACTATCCAGGAGAAGATACAACCTTTGGTGTGTGCTGTTTGACATTACTCCTCAACCTATAAAGAAGAAAACCTCATGGGCATATTGAAATCACCACATTGGGAAACAGTTACCCCAGAGATCAAATCTCTATTGACCTTCATAGGTCAGCAGGAATTTTCAAATCGCTTTTATCTGGCGGGAGGAACGGCTCTTGCTTTGCAAATGGGGCACCGCCTTCCATTGATCTTGATTTTTCTCGGAAAAAGATGAGGTTCACGAAAGAACACGATACGAGATCATAAAAGCATTTGAAAACCAAAACGGTCAAGTCATTGAAAATGTAGACGGCAACCTGCTGATGCTTGTTCACAACATTCACGTTGGTTTTTTCAGTTATGGGTACAAATTATTGCAGCCCGCTCAATCAGTTGAGAATATCAGCTTTGCTGCGCCATTGGATATTGGATTAATGAAATTGGATGCGCTGATCGGGCGGGGAAGTCGAAAAGATTTCTATGACGTTTACGTGATCTCCCAACACATTCCACTTGTTGATTTGCTCGAAGCCGGCAGGAAGAAATATCCCCAACTACGTGATTTTGCCATCATGGCAATTGAAAGCAGGTGCTTTGAGAATGGAGAACGGGACATTCAACCAGCCATGTTTATAGGTTTATCATGGGACGAACTAAAAAATACTTTATTGAACAAGCAAAAGCACTGGGGGATCAATGGTTTGATCACCAACACGTCCGCGGACAAAATTTTCTCGCGGCGTTTTTTGCTGTGTCAATTTGAATTATTTGGGTGGAAATTGCTCTTTGCTTCTTCAATCTCCCCGCCCAAGGGATACGTCAGTAGCGCCAGGAGTAAACTTTCCACGCCGATGCCGATCGGTGACCATTCGTAACGGGTTTCACGCGCTTCAAAACATTTTCAGTAATCACCGTCACAAACGGGTAGGGAATCCGTGCAGGCGCATGTCGAAGGCGGAATGTCCCAGCCCGACGGGTGCTCCAAGGTATGGCGAGCACCACCCGCTCCCGTTCGCTTGGTCTGTGATCGGCACGAATTGATCAGCACGAACAGCAGCGTAAAGAAGATCGAAAACGCCTTTACAGCATACAAAATAAAACGGGAGGTTTTGGAAGGAGTATTCATAAAACACATTTTACCCGCAATCACATGACACATAATAAAACACGTCCACAAGACTCGCGGACGTGTTTTATTAATTAACTCAAGGTTGTCACCATGCCAAGAAATCCAAGACCTTTGCCACAGATTTCGCGGAGTTTTAATGGCTTTTTCTGTGTCCTCGCGTCTCTGCGGTAGAATTTTTATGGGTGGCAACTTGCGTTAATTATCACCTCAACTTTTGCACAACCACCTTGTTATCGTAGAAAATAATCGAATGATCTGAACCATCACCGAGATTAAATTGGCCGGTGAATTTCATTCCGCCCACCCAGGCCACGTAGGTGTACCAGCCAGGCAGGGATCTTAACCGTCATCGAATCGTTGACCGGATATTCATGAATGACGTTAATGCCGTCTCTGGTGGTGCCTTGCAATGAAACATAAATATCGGAACTGGTGTTGGGCAATTAATTTAACTTTCCCGACCGGGCTGCCATACGGAACCTTGCCATACGCGGATAATAGGGATAAGTCCCGCCGGATGTGGGGATATAAATGACCTGTCCCACATACAGCAAATTGATATTTTGAATATACGGGTTGAGTGCCCATAACTCATTCACACTCACCCCATATCGAGCGGCGATCGCAGAAAACGTATCACCGACCTGCACCGTATAAGTACCGCCATAACTGACGGGCGAATTATAGTAATTGTATGTGTTGTAATAATTATTAACCACCGCCGGCACGGGCGTGGCAGGCACGGGTGTAGCAGGCACTGGCGTAACTGGCGCAGGCGTAACCGAAGTTCCATAATTGCTTCCGGGCACGGTCAACACCTGGCCGACAGAAACTGTCGAACTGATGCCGGGGTTGGCAGCCATGATCGCAGCGACAGTGGTACCGCAGGTCGCGGCGATCGACGCGAGGGTCTCGCCCTGCCCCACCGTGTACGCCCCGCCGCACACGCCGCCAGCCTGCACAACGAGCGGAGCCGACAACAGGGAAAGAGCGAACAGAAACAAGACAGAGACTTGAACAAAAATTTTATGTGACATGGTTCTTTCTCCTTAACACTAGTAACATGATAAGACAAAAAGAAATGAATGGCAATCATCAATCAGTACTGGATGTAAACCACGCATCCCATCCAACCCGATGCCTGCCCGGAAAAACAAAAGAATTTTTTCAAGCTGATAGTTTTTCAGTCTGCGCGGCTGCGTTCGATCTCCACGCCCACCGATCTGGCGAAGCGCACCGCCCCAGGCTTCTCCACGCGGACAATCGTTTTCGTCACGCCGTTTTCCTGCAAACAAATTTCTGCAAGATCATTGGCCAGCGCTTCCACTGTTAGACTTGAGGCGGTCTCGGCATGAGACTGAATTTTCTTCGCCAGCGCGCTGTAATCCACACAGTAGGCAATGTCATCGGTCTGCGCGGCGCGGGTGATGTCACTGAAAACAGTTACGTTGATCAGAATATCCTGCGGCGTGAACTCGCTCCCAATCTCGAATTCCAATAATGCCGCGCACAAGCAGGTCTTTGATAAAAGTTTTATCCATGCAGGCTCCTGTAAATTTTTCGGGTTCGCAAAATAGACCGGGAAACTCCGTCAGCGCTGAAAAGGATTGAGAGCAGCACTCGGGCTTGAGGTCCGCTTGATGCGGGGTCTTCCTTCCATCCCCAAAATTGTATCATCGCGGAAGACTGCAATTAGTGTCGGTGTTTTAGGTATAAACGTCAGTGGTAAATCAACAATAATTATGTCACAATAAGTTGTATTCCCAAATTGAAAGGATTTGAGATGTATATTTCGTTCGGAGGTTTTCATGCGCAGGCCAAATCAGAACAATCCCTTAGGGAAGAGGGCGCCCCATCAACAATTATGGGAAAGCGAACATCAGGTCAGGCAAATGATCGAAGCACTGCCCGTGGCAATTGTTGTCTCTTCGGGGGTTGACGAGCGCGTTGAATCGATTAATAACAGATTTACCGAGTTGTTCGGCTACACAACAGAAGACATGCCGAATGTGGCAAGTTGGTGGCCGCTGGCCTATCCCGATGAAACATATAGGGAGGAGATCAAAGCACGCTGGAAGGCAAAGGTCGAACGATCCCATGGCCGGGTTGAAGCCATGGAGGCAAGTGTTGTTTGCAAGGACGGCACACGCCGTTATGTTGAGTTCCGTCTTTCATCCATCGGCAAAAAACATCTGATCACCTTTATTGATCTGACCGAGCGCAAGCAGGTCGAAGAGACATTACACGAACGCGAGAGACATTCACAGTCATTGCTTCAACTCTCCAGAAATCTTGAACGCGCGCAAACCTACGGCGAAGTACTGCAAGCTGCACGCGAAGAAGTGCAGGACATTATTGGGTATCAAAATCTATGGGTTTATCTGTTGACCGAAGACAGGCAATATTTCAAGGCGCTGCTTGCCAGCGGACCTCAGGAAAAAGCAGTGATTGATAACGAAGTTGGGCAGACATTTGGGAACGATCGGCACCGGGAGTTTTGGTGATGAGGGCGTGCGTCCGCCGACGGCCATGGAGAGCGATTATCTCAAAGCGCTGGCAAGTCACGTGGCGGCCGCGCTCGATCGTCTGCGCCTGTTTACAGAGCGTAAACAGGCCGGGCAGGCGCTGCATGAAAGCGAGGAAAAATTCCGCGCTGTGATCGAACAATCAGCGGAAGGAATCATACTGGTTGATGAACAGGGCAGCGTGATCGAGTGGAATCAAGCCTATGAGAAAATGACCGGCCTCGCGCGCAAAGATGTGATCGGGAAACCGTTCTGGGATATTGTGTCGGAACTCACGGCCGCTGAGCGGAAAACACCTCAACGCCGTGAATATCTTAAATCAGCCATTCTTGAGGCTTTAAAGACCGGCGAGTCTCCCATGTTTACGCAGCCGATGGAAGTGGAGATCAACGCTCAACAGAACAGGGAAAAGCATTATCTTCAGCAGACCGTTTTCCCGGTCAAAACAGAGGCGGGCTTTGCATCGCATCTCTGACATGATGTTACTGAAAAAAATTTGGGAAGAGGCGCTGCAAAAAAGCGAAGAGAAATACCGCACTCTCTATCAAGAATCCTTTGACGGGCTTTTCATCACAACCCCTTCAGGGAAGATCCTCGACATGAATCGAAAAGGGGTTGAGATGTTCGGTTATGACTCAATGGAAGAGATGCAGTCTCTTAATCTCGCAACAGATGTTTACGCCCGCCC
Source organism: Candidatus Villigracilis proximus (assembly GCF_016717045.1). Classification (NCBI taxonomy): domain Bacteria; kingdom Bacillati; phylum Chloroflexota; class Anaerolineae; order Anaerolineales; family Candidatus Villigracilaceae; genus Candidatus Villigracilis; species Candidatus Villigracilis proximus. The sequence goes on from NZ_JADJUO010000024.1 coordinate 33,798, forward strand.
GGAAGACCGGCAGCGCATCCTCAAGCTGGTCAATAGTGGTAACAGTGCAGAATATGAGGTGGAGGTCAAAAGAAAGAACCGGGAGACCATGATCACCCATTGTTCTCTCACAGCCGTCAAGGATGAAACGGGCACGATCTCATCCTACCGGGGCATCATCCGCGATATCACCGAGAAAAAACGCGCCGAGGAAGAACGCCGGGCTTATCTGCGCTTCCTGAAAAACATGGACCGCGTCAACCGCGCTATTCAGGCAACGAACGATCTTCAGCAAACGATGAGCGATGTTCTGGATGTCCTGCTTTCGATCTTTGAGTGCGACCGCGCATGGCTGGCCTATCCATGTGACCCGGAGACTGCGACATGGCAGGTGCCGATGGAACGCACCCGGCCTGAATATCCCGGCGTGCTTCCGCTGGGCATCGAACTTCCAATGGAACCGGCCGGTGCCAATATATATCGCATCTTTAAGAAATACAGATGGACCGGTAAAATTTGGAGCGGGTGAGGAATACCCGGTTCCACTGGAAATGGAAAAAGGATCCAACGTTCAATCTATAATTACCATGGCTTTTTATCCAAAGATCGGCAAACCCTGGTCGTTTGGCTTACATCAATGTTCCCGTCCACGCATCTGGAATCAGGAGGAGGAAAGACTCTTTCTGGGAAATCAGCAGACGACTGAGTGATGCACTCACCAGTCTGTTGGCCTATCGTGATCTGCAGGAAAGCGAAGAGCGCTATCGTCGTCTCGTGGAACTCTCCCTGATGCGATCGGTATTCACAGCCAGGGATTGGTCGTCTTTACCAATCCAGCCAATGTGCAACTGATGGGCGCAAAAAGTGAAGCGGAAATACTCGGCAGACCCACCAGGATTTCATACATCCAGATTCACGTCTGCTCGCTCAAAAGCGCATCCACGATATGCTGACAACAATATGCCGGTCCCGTTTGTAGAGGAAAAATTTTCTCAGGCTGGATGGCACATCTGTTGATGTGGAGTGGCGGCTGTCCCGTTTCAATATCAGGACGACAGTCCATTCAGATCATTGCGCGGGACATTACAGAACGCAAAAATATGAACGCGAACAGAAAGCCATCCTCACAGTTAGTGCGGCCTTGCGTCAGGCAGTTACCAGGAGCTGAAATTCTAAATGTGATTCTCGATCAATTGGTGGAACTCTTCAAAGCAGATGGGGTCATGCTGGTGCTGCCCAATCCGCAGACCGGCGGTTTTCATTAACGAAATGGGACGCGCATTGTTGCCAGAAAGAATGGCCGGCCTGCACATTCCGCCGGGGCAGGGCGTGCGCAACTGGGTGATCACAAATCAAAAGCCCTACTTAAATAACAGCGCAGAAAGCGACACCTCTTTACCCGCCTGACCTGCTCGGTGAAAGTCCCCACTGCCCTGCATCTGTCCCCCTGATGCACAGGAACGTGCCATCGGCGCATTATGGATCGCCCGCAAGATCGATCTGGCAGACCAGACCTGCGTCTGCTGGCCGCTAATGCCGATATCGCCGCCAATGCGATCCACCGCATCATCCTCCATGAACAAACTGAGATGCAGCTGCATCATCTGATCGCCCTGCATCAGATCGATCTTGCCATCAGCAGCAATCCGACTCAAATGTCACATTGAATGTGATCCTCAACAACGTAAAGAACGAACTTGAAATGATGCTGCCGGTATCCTCTATTGAATCGTCCATCCGCACACGCTCGATTACGCCGCCGGAATTGGATTCAAAACCCGCAACATTGAACACACACGTCAAAATTGGGGAAGGATGCGCAGGAACAGTCGCCCTGGAATATCGAACCGTATCCGCCCCCGACCTGAAACTGGCACCTGGTATTTTCAGCCGCTCCTCGCTGTTGGCTGATGAAACATTTACCGCACACCTGTGCCACCGCTGGTGGTCAAGGGACAAATTAAAGGCGTGCTTGAACTTTTCCATCGGAGCGCATTTGATCCCGACCCCGAGTGGATCAACTACTTTGAAACCCTCGCCACACAAGCCGCCATCGCAATTGAAAGCGCATCCCTGCTTGAAAATTTACAACGCTCCAACGCCGAACTCAAACTCGCCTACGACGCCACCATCGAAGGCTGGTCACCAGCTCGACCTGCGCGACCGGGAAACAGAAGGTCACACGCAACGCGTCACAAAAATGGCTTTGGAATTGGCCGAAAAATGGGAATGGACGATACGGAAAAACAGAACCTCTGGCGTGGCTCGCTGCTCCATGATATCGGGAAAAATGGGAGTCCCTGATCCGATCCTGCTCAAAAACAGTCCGCTTACACAAAGCGAATGGGAGATCATGCGAATGCACCTACATACGCGCATCAAATGCTTTCCCAATTTCATATTTAAAAATGCGCTGGAAATTTCCTACTGTCATCATGAAAAATGGGATGGCAGCGGCTACCCGCGCGGACTCAAAGGTGAAGAATATCCCGCTTTCCGCCCGCTTATTCAGCGTAGTGGATGTCTTCGACGCACTCACATCCGACCGTCCCTACCGCGCTGCGTGGCCGCGAGAAGAGGTTTATCGTTACATTCAGGAACAGGCTGGTCAACATTTTGATCCACAGGATTGCAAACGATATTCCTCGAAGCCCGGGGATACAAACTGCAATAACATACACTGTTTAACAAAACAACGCCCCTCATGTGATGAGGGGCATTGTGTTTGTTTATCACGCCTTTCTTGGCAGTGAAAAACTTAATAACAATCCGTCTTCGGTTTCCTGCGGCTCGTCCATTTGACCGCCGTGTAATTTGATCAACGCCGAACAGATAAACCCCAGCATCGCAGAATCCATTTCAGATTTATCACGTGCTTTCTTCCCGGCGCTTTGAATATTAATCTTGAACTCTTGCGATCATCATCTTTGGCCGAAAGCGACATCGCCCCTTCCGTCACGCGGACAGCGGCATAGGTCAACAAATTGGAGACCACCTGCCGCAGGCGGATTTCATCCACGCTGGCAATTCGGGAGTAGCGATCAGAATATTGGGCGTCAGGGGCAGCCCGGGATTCTTTATCACCCATTGCCTGGGTCATCTTTTGATCAGGCCAGCGATTTTATTTTCTTGCAGAAGAGTGATATCTCCGTTATTCAAATGTGCCATTTCCACCAGATTATTGAGCAGAATCAACATCCGCTGGCTGCCGTTGAAAGCGGTGGTCAGGTCCGTTTTTTGCATCTCATTGATCGGCCCGTCCATGCCTTTGATCACAATCTTGGTAAACCCAATAATGGCATTAAGCGGAGTCTTCAAATCATGAGAAGCCCAGGACAAAAACTCATCAAGATTTACAAGGCCCCGTTTCCTGATAAATTCCAGGCCAACGCTTCAATCACCTTGAATCTTCAGCCAGTTCCCCGGCCTGTTCTTCATTCAGTCTATGCCGTTGATAAAGGCGGATCGCAAGTTCCTTCTTTGCCTCCTGAGGAGTCAATTTTGCGGCCTGTAATAATTCAGTTGGGATTTCAATAATGGTTTTGTCCATAAAGTTTTTGCCTTATCAAAGAGATGAATAATTTCACGAGAGTATAGCATAGCCGGATGGCAATAAGGATGTTTTCAACATCCGCTGGAAATAGCGAGCTTATTTTTGCAAGTATTTATTAACGATCATACAATTCAACCTTGAACGCAGTAAGCGAACGATTAATATCCGTTATAAAAGCCAGCAATGATCCGATCAACGAAAGCAGACAGGCCACAAACAGAGCGCTGATCAGCCAGGCATCCTCCAGTTTGAACAAAGCCGTAATAAACAGGGCGATGATCAAACAAGCCGCGCACAACAAACTTGTGGACGCCATCAAAATGGACAAGCGGATCAAACGTGCCTGCACCCACAGGATATCGATCTGGGCAAGAACACGCTTCTGGACGCGCCCCGAAACTGTTTCAGACACAGCAAGCAGAGTCCGGGCCCGCTCGATCACCCGCGACAGACGATTGGTCATACTCAATAAAAGCAAGCCAACGCCTGAGATCAAGATCACAGGTCCGATGGCGATCTGTAATACGGGAATTAATTCTTGAATGGAAGTCATTGTATATCTCCTCGATAAATTAAATACAAGCTGCTCTTTGTATCACTAATATGACACAAAGAGCAGGAACATTAATCCCTACAACAGGTTACATTTTTCGTAAGTGTGGGTTTCTAGGATTTTTTTGTAAAATCTCGCGCCTCAAGATTCCGCCCGCTGACCCACGCCCCCACCATGGTGGCAATACACGAAAGCAAAAACTCAAGAGTACAGCGGTTTCAAATCTTCCCTGCGTTAGCACATCAAGCAGCAGTACATCAAAGGAAGCCACACTCGCGCGAAAAGAATCAGGGATACAAAATTCCAGCAGGCCGCCAAATACCGCGCCAAATAACATTCCCGTATAGGCGCCAATGCTCACACCGCCGGTTCGCCCCGCCGTGCGGACGGTAAGAGCGCCGGTCAATGCACCGGTCAACGAACCAAGGATCGCTCCGGCAATTGCGCCAAACCGGAATCCCATCCAAACTTGCGCTTATGGCGCCTGTTGCAGCCCCAAGGATCACCCCGCCCAAAAATCCCAAGCCGGCGCCGAAAATACTGCTCTTTAAGTAAAGTTGTTTATTTTCCAAAGTGACATCTCTTTTCTTTAAGGATATGAATGAGTATATTTTACTAACTCGCTCAGCGCAATGCCAATCGAAACCCCGCAGCACAGACTCATAATCCTCTTGACACAAGCTGGACTCCTGCATAAAATTCATTTCGATAATCATCAAATTAGATTTACGGAAGAAGAAATGAATACAAACCCCGAAATGCTTGATTATATAAAAGCAATCTCCAACCCAGACCGCCTGCGGATCATCGGCCTGCTTACACAGGAATCCGCCACCCGCCCAGAAATTGCCGAACGGCTCAACCTTTCGGCAAAGGATCTTTAAATCACCTTGCGTTTCTCGAATACGTGGGAGCCGTCACCCAAACGAATGGAGTCTTTACCTCGACAATGAAAAGCTTGCGCTGATCGAGAAAGATAAACTGGCAAAGATACGTTCAAGCTACACCCCGCCTGATGACCTGGATGAAAAATCAAAAGAGTGCTAAAGCCCACCTCAACGCTAATGGCAGCATCAAGCAGATCCCCGCCCAGCCAAAATTGCAGGTCATCTTAAATTATCTGGTCCAATTCTTTGAGTACGATACCAATTACACAGAGAAGGAAGTTAACACCATCTTGCGGCGTTTCAACGAAGATACAGCCGGTCTGCGCCGTGACCTGGTGGAGGCAAAACTTCTGGCTCGCATCAGCGACGGTTCGCGCTACTGGCGCGTGAACACGGGTGAAAAATGAGCGATGAAGTCGTCACCTTCTTCAAGGCTCTCGCAGATGCGAATCGGCTCAAGATCATCGGGCTGCTGGCGCAGCAGCCCTACAGCGTGGAAGAACTCGCTGCACTGCTTAATCTCAAACCGTCCACGGTTTCCACATCATCTTGCCAAACTTGCACAGATCGGACTGGTCAGCGCAAAGACAGAAAGTTATTACAACGTCTATCAACTCGATGAAAAAGCACTGCAAAGCAAATCGAAAAATCTTTTCTCGCAGGAAAACCTCGCCGCATCCGTTGTAGATGTAAATGCCAATGCCTATGATCAAAAAGTTATTGCAGACTATTCACGTAAAGACGGCAGTCTGAAAACCATCCCGGCCCAGCGCAAAAAACTGGAAGCAGTTCTGCGATATGTAGTGCAGGCTTTTGAGATCAATAAAAAATATAGTGAGAAAAAGGTAAATGAAATACTGAGCCGGTACCATGAAGACACAGCCAGCTTACGGCGTGAATTAGTTGGGTATGGATTAATGAAACGCGAAGGCGGAGGTGGGGATTACTGGCGCGAATAAGAAAAACGCTGACCTTTGGTCAGCGTTTTTCTTTACGCAAAACTTTCATTGCCGCCCAACGGCATATTCAGCGGCTCAGAATCGAGAGCCATCACGCGGCTGTTGGCAAAGAAGGTGAAGTCAAATTCAGTGGCGTCCCCTGCCTTTTTACCGGGAACAGGCATTAGCCGCGCAGTGAGCGGCTTGTCCAGTCGCATCGCCAGCGCGGATAGATCCAGCAGCAGCGGTGCCATCTGTTCGGCGGTCGTATCTCCCGCCAGTGGAACTGTATCCAGTCCGGTGCCGCACACCGCAGAATAAAGCAGAGCATCTTTTATCGTTAAGGTTCCTTCGGCCGCGCGCTGCGAGGACAGAATCTTCAAGCACCGGTTGCATAAATCCGCTGAAACCCGTGTGAGGAAAATCAGCACGGTCAACGGCTTCGGTCAAAATTGCAGCGGCAGCCAGCGAACCATGCAACCCAATTTTCGGAACGCCCAAATTTTCCACAGCGCGGCCAAGTGAATGCGCATCATCGGGAAAAGGCGCGAATGAAAAATCAATGCCAACAAATTTTTTATAAGGCAGCGCAGTATTTGCGATCTGGGCAATCGCCTGTCCATGCTTCTCAATTTCAGAGATCAACCTGCGCCGTCCATCATCCAACGTCCGGTTTTCAGTAAACGCATTCACTGCCAGATCAGCCGCCTCGGTTGCGATCGCAAACGCAGGCACATCGCCATCATGATACGCTGCCGGAAAAAACGGCGCGCCCGCTCGCACATTCGCCAGCGCTGCAAATCGCAAATTGGAAAATCCATCCGCTGTGATCGTGGATGCGCGCTGCATGATCTTCGCGCAAGCCTTGATCGCCTGAAGTGAAATGCCGTTCTTCTTATCTGCCATCACGCCGCCGAAGAAAATATTTTCACTTGCGGATATGGCTTCGGGGATGACTTCATAACTCTGCGGAAATTCGATCAACGCCGGACCCAGCGCCGCATACGCAACTCCGATCTGCTTCAACATCTCAGACATTTTCTGCGCGAAAAGCGGAGTCTCTTCGAGCCTGCCATGCAGCAGCACCGGAAACGGAATCGTCGCCAGACGGGTCGTCTGCACTTCATATCCCGCCGCCTCATAAGTGGATTTGGCCTGCGCTAGGAAATCACCTGCCTTGCGCAAGGCATTCTCATCAAGCGGATATTTCGGATTCAAAAAAATAAGTGATTGAACGGATTTTCATAATATCTCACCCAAAGGATTTAAGTTTTTCAAGGTCAGCTTCAACAAGCTGTGTCTTATAAAGTTCATTCGTCAGCCAAAGTCCGCTCTCACGGATTTTCTCTCTTGGTGATTGCAAACCCAGCCACCCCGCAGAAGGTTTACACTCTTCGCATCTTGAGATCGTTGAAATGATCTTCGACTCAAGTTCAAGGCGGTCTGTCTTTTCTTTCACCTCGATCACACCGAGTTGAAAATGTTTTTGAATATATTCGGTTACTTTATTTTCAACTTCTGCTAATCGTTTGAGATCAATATTTACATTTTTCTCTTTGGCATCCACGGTAAACGGATCCAACTCCCATTGCTTCAAAAACAAATCAGATTCACGCTGCAACAAGGCGCTGCCGATCATTTTACGAAAGCTGCTGCGGTCTTTGCTATCCTGCATAAAATGATTACGCAAACGCAAACGTAAATGGTCATCTCCCGTATGCGTTCCCACGCGGACAATTCTTTTTGTCCCGTGAGCCGTCTCTCCATCTTCAAATAAAACATAGATGCCATTCTTCGGCAGCTTTGAAGGATTAAAAGGGAATTGGACCGCCTGTTTCGAAGAAAATAATAAATGTACCTGACTGCATAACTTGCCCATAATTCCTCTTTAACTATTTTTAGATTGTCTTTGTCGTATCACTTCAAACATTAATATACTTCCAGCCACACCTGCATTTAGTGATTCTGCCTGTCCCGGCATTGGGATGCTGATCTTTCCGTGAGCCAGTCTGCGCGCCTGCTCACTCGCGCCATCCGCTTCCCCACCGATGACCAGCGCAACCGGCTGACTCAAGTTAATATCCCAACACGATTGACCGTCCATGTCTGCGATAAAAACCTGCAAACCTGCCGTCTTTATAATTTGATGTATCTCATCCCAGGTTAAAGAATGGATCGGCAAATTAAAGTGTGCTCCCATCCCCGAGCGGACCACCTTCGGCGCAAACGCATCCGCAGTTTCAGGCGGAAGCAGCACAGCCTGCACACCTGTCGCAGCCGCGGTGCGCAGCAAAGTTCCCAAGTTACCCGGGTCACGGATTTGATCTGGAATGAGAATAAAGTTTGGGGAGTTGGGAATCGGGAGTTGGAATTCGTTGAGGACAGCCAGGATTCCCTGTGGAGACTCTGTATCACTCAATGACTTCATCAAACTCGTGGAAACTTCCTCAACATCCACGCCGCGTGACTTTAAGGTTTCGACCTGCGACCTTCCTCTTTCATTCAGCGTCTCATCAAACAGCACAAATCGCATCGGCCAGTTTGCATTGGCCGCTTCTTCCACAAGGCGGATTCCTTCCGCGAGAAATGCGCCCGCATCACGGCGTTCTTTTGCACGTCCCTGCAAAGCGCGGATTAATTTTAGTTTTGGGTTCTGGTTGGATGTGATCATGGGGAAAGGATGAATGATGAAGTTAACTGTCCCATACTTTTAGGAAAGGCTGAATGGTGGCATCATCAAATAAAACAATACGAACATTTTTCAGGGTTGAATCTTGTGTATCTATAAAATATTTTTCAATGGCAGAAAAATGATCTTCGCCGCACGGTCTTTTGGAAAACCAAATATTCCGGTTGAAATGGCTGGCATGGAAATAGATGCACACTTCAACTCGCTTGCTACGCGCAAGGAACCAGTAACAGCATCTGCAAGTTTTTATCCTCATCCCCATCGCCCCAAACCGGCCCCACAGCGTGGATAATGTATTTCGCAGGCAGTGCCCCGCCCGAAGTCCACGCTGGATGCGCGTGAAACGAGACCATGTTTCTTAATCCACTTGTCGCTCTCCGTCTGGATCACATCCCCGCCGCGGCGCACAATCGCCCAAGCCACACCGCCGCCATGCTGTAGATATTCATTGGCCGCGTTGACAATGGAATCCACCTCTTCAATGGTGATATCACCTTGAACAATTTGCAGGGTTTGGCCTGTTGATAGATTACGTTCAACCAAAATGGTATTCATGCATTTATTTTACCCCCTTAAAAAATTGGCCGGGATTTTCATCCCGGCCAATTTCATTTATTTTGTTTTTGCCACAACCGCGGCGAAAGCCTGCGGATTGCGAATTGCGATATCGGACAACATCTTGCGATTGAGTTCGATATTTGCCTTCTTGAGGGCAGACACCAACTTGCTGTAGGTGGTGCCGTTCAAGCGGGCGGCCGCATTGATACGGGCGATCCATAACTTGCGCAGATCGCGTTTGCGAACGCGGCGATCACGTGTGGCGTACCACAGGCTCTTGAGCATGGCTTCGTTCGCACGTCTGAATAACAAGTGCTTGGAACCGCGCTGGCCCTTTGTGATCTTTAAAACTTTTTTGTGACGAAGATGTCCTTGCGGACCACCTTTTACGCGCATATCTTATACCTCCTGCAAACCCGCGAGCGTCGGTGAGTTACACCAGTTGCATACAACGAAAGCCGCAAATAAAAATTGACGATGACCGGAATAAATCTTATTCCATGTTTGGCGCGAGGCGCTTGATACGTTTGATGAACTTACGACCCTTCACTACGATCATTTCGCTCAATAACGCTTTGGTACGGTCTGAAGTACGACGGCGTAAATGGCTCTTGCCGCCCTTGGTTCGCACGAGTGTGCCCGAACCAGTTAAACGAAATCTTTTGGATGTCGCTTTGTGAGTCTTCAGCTTGATTTTGCCTGATTTCTTTGCTTTGCGAGGCATTGCTAATTCACTCCTTTCAGAAAATTAACCACGGGATTTAACCACACCCGCAGACGATCAACCTGTTTGAAACTTTACTACGCTTGAGGAGCCGCTTCGCTCTTAACTTCGGCCTGCTCGCTCTTTCCTTCTTCTTGGCCGCCACTTTGGCAGGGACCAAAACCACAAGCATGGTGCGGCCTTCCATCTGCGGCGGCACTTCAACCACAGCCACATCCACAAGGTCCTGAACGATCTCGCGCAGATCTTCAAGCGCGATCTCAGGGTAATCCATTTCGCGGCCGCGGAACTTGATCGTGACGCGCACTTTGTGTCCCTGATTCAGCCAGCGGCGTGCATCATCCACTTTGAAACCGCGGTGAGCACCGTTGGTCTTGGGACGCAGACGGATTTCCTTGATCTCAATCTTGGTCTGAGTCTTTTTGGCTTCGCGTTCCTTCTTTGCCTTTTCGTAAATGAACTTACCAAAATCCATTACACGGCAAACAGGCGGTGTGGCTCGGGAGAAACCTCCACAAGATCCATATCGGCATCGCGGGCAATTTGCAAAGCCTGGCGAATCGGCACGACGCCCACATTACCACCATCTGGGCCGATCAGGCGAACTTCCGCGACGCGGATGCCCTCATTTACTCGAAATTCGTTGGCGCTGATATGCTACTCCTCATTATCTATGAAACAAATCCAGCCATTTAGCGGCTGGTTTTTAGCGGACGAATAATACCATGCTCAACGGCGAATCGTCAATGAAATGTGATTTTTCAAGCAGGGATATCTCCCCCATTTTGGTTCAAGCTACCTCGCAGAGTCAACCATTGGCAAGAAGACCGTGCGGTATAAGGCCTCATGCTCATCAATATGTGAGAAGAGCATCACCACCAATGAATTACCGCGAAAATCTGCCATGGCAATATCCACCGGACGGCCGTTTGAAGTGGCTGTGTAGAGGGTCCAGATTAAGCCGTTTGCCTCATGTTTGCCAACATCCAAAGGAGCCGAGTTCAGTCCGCGGTAACCAGGCTCCCAGCGAAAACCAACTTTAACTCTCTGCGCTGAGTCTCGCACGGAGAATGCCGATCTGAGTGATGTCCAATGCAGAACTTCCACGGAAGAAAAAGCCATCGCCAATGTTATACCAATCCTCCGGGTGCTGTAACAGAAACGCCCATCACCTTTTCAGTTTGCAGAGAAATCTCAGGTCACCCGTATAGGGGCACAGGGAAATTGACCTGTTTCAAACGGCTCATGTATCCACGGTCAGGTTCAACCGCAGGATTATCCAAAACTCGGTTGCAATTCCCATGGCGCAAGCCGTGGAATCTGCAGCGGTTGGAGTGTGCCCAAGGTTTGGAAATTCAAAATAATAACTGTTACTTAATTTTTCAGCGATCTGCAATCCATAAACCGGCGGTGTGACGGGGTCATACTTCCCGTAATGATCAGTGACGGAATGTCACTCGCCACCGGATCATTCTCACCGAGGAAGGGACCTTTTGCGCCCCATGATTTACAGGTTTTAAATATTTCATCGGCCTCGCCATAAAAGGGAAGCCAGCCATAATCCTTAACGCCGCGCCTTGCCGCAATGGTTTGAAGCTCTTCAACGCTTGTAGTGAGAATATGTTCATGGCACATCATGGAAACATATAAGCCGGGACTAATGCTCTCGAACGCAAAAGGCAGGGAATATTGTGCGGCGATCAGGGTCGTAATCACCCATTTCAAAACGGGCGATGGTCTGCGGGGCCGTGGAAATAAATCTGGAACTCTTGATGGAACCAAGCACAACCGACATAAACGTGGACCCGGTCATTGATTCTGTGACAGTGCCGATCGGATAGGTTGACGTGGTCACTGTAACCGGATTGGCTTCAAGCTTACTCACGATATTCCAGAAGACTGCCTCCAGATCGGGATAGGCCGCATTACATTTCGGGTCACTCTTGCAGGTTTCGAATAATGCTTTAAGTGCGGATTCGGAAGATTCAGGATACCGATTAAAGATATTGGCATCCACTGGAACCACGGAATCCAAAATGGCAGATTGAACGATCTCAGGATATTCGCGCATCACCACCTGCGCAAGGCGGGTCCCATAGGATGCGCCGTAAAGGTTTACCTTTTGATATCCCAGTACTTTCAAAATATCTTTTACATCTGCCGCGCTTTCGATGGTGGAGTAGGCGTTTAAGTTAACACCCTGTGCGCTCATTAATCCATTGCAGGACGGAAGAACTGTCGGGGGCAGGAGGGTGGATGTGGGTGCAGAATCAACTGTCGGTGGGGAAGGCTGCGCTGTGTCTGAGGGCAAGGCTGCAACGTCGGCAGGGACCAGGCGGGGCGTTTGGGCTGAGACAAACAGATAAGCGAGTCCCAATCCACAGATCATTAAAAGCGGTGCGGCAATGATAGCGGTGATAAGAAGAGCGTTCGATTTTTTCTTTTGCGGTTTCGCTCTTTTCGGCTGAACCGGCTTCTTTTCAATATGTTCCGGAACGGTCGTTTGAGACGGAATTTGCACAGCAGGTTTGCTCCAGGCCAGCCAGGTGTTTTCTGGCATCGGCGTGGTTGGGATTAATGGCAAGAACCCGACGTAAACAATATTCGCGCTGCTCAGAGTAGAGCAACTCATCCCGAGCAGAAACCATCCACGCTCTGAGGCCGGGTTTATTTTGACAACCTGCGCAAATAGCGAAGCTGCCTGCGGCATATCCCCCGGACCCTCGCAGCCGCGATGCCTGCTTTTATGATCTCTTCTTCTGACACATGCATCTCCATTTCATGTGCGTATTCTACCGCTTGTTATCATTTTTTATGGAGGTGGGAAATAAAATAGAGCCGGCTTCACCGGCTCTATTTGCCCTTCATCAACTTAATGCTATACGTGCGGGGTGACTTTCGCAGCCAGTTTTTCCTGGGCTGGAAACCGGTCAGGCGTTCTTTGACTTCGCCGCCTTTGAAAAGCATCAAGGTCGGGATGCCCATAACGCCGTACTGCATCATGAGGTTTGGGTTTTGGTCGGCGTCAAGTTTTACCACCTTGACCTTGCCGTCCCATTCGCCTGCGAGCTGCTTTACGATGGGGTCGATCATCTTGCATGGCTGGCACCAGGTGGCTGTGAAATCCACAAGGACGGGCAGGGTAGATGAGATTACTTCTTCCTGGAAATCTGCTTCGGTTACATAAGTTATGTCTGTCATTTTGGCCTCCAGCCAGATAGACGCGTTGTTATTTGTTCATTATTACGTTGACGCAAATAATTTCACGTGATAGAATGCAATCCGCTTCAATGATGGGCGCGTAGCTCAACGGCAGAGCAGTGGCCTTTTAAGCCATTTGTTGAGGGTTCGAATCCCCCCGCGCTCACTCTGGTAAGTCCTTCCTTCTGGAAGGAGTTTTTTGTTGATGGTCCCCAAAAGCGTTCACCACAGAGCCCGCGGAGATCACGGAGAAAAAGCTCTTGGAAACATTTTTCACCGCAGATGAAAACAGATAAAAGGGATGGAAGAAAAATCTGTGTTCATCTGTGTTTATCCGTGGTTGTGGTGAATTTCGAAAACACTATTCCCTTACAACGCCATTTCCAAAATCTCTCAATTCACCTTCGCTCAATGCGATTGGATTCCCTTATAACTACTGGCGTTCAAAGTTTTTGCACGGCTTCAGGGATGTGTGCTTCGTTCATCCCGTGCGCAGAGAATGATGGGATATTCAGTTCTTTCACCAAGTCGCTCACCCACTGCACGCCATCTTGCGCGGATGCCGTTTGATCGCCGGTGACGATGCGGGCGATCTCGTCATATCTTTCAATTGCGGCCTGACCAGTCAACGCTTTGATATTCGCTTCCATTACCAGCGGAAGTAATTTCGCGCACAGTGCTCCGTGCGGAGCTTGCAGCTTATCCCGCCCAGAGGACCGGCGAAACCATGCACGGCTCCGAGTGCGGCGGTTTGCCAGAAGCCAGTCCGCCGAACAAACTTGCGAGTGCCATACCTTCGCGTGCAGATGCGTCTGAGCCGGTGTGATAAGCCAAACGCAATGGCCCCGCCGCATAACGGATCCCTGCACGGCAAATGGCATCGGTCATGGGATTCGCTTTGACTGAAACAAACGGTTCGATCACCCGAGTCAACGCATCCAAACCGGAGCTTGCGGTAATTGCGGGCGGCAGGGAATATGTCAACTCGGGTCGACGAGTGCGGTCTCAGGCAGCATCATCGGACTGCGCAAGCTGACCTTTACACCGTGCGCGGGCGAGCCAAGCACAGCATTACGAGTCACTTCAGAACCTGTGCCGGCGGTGGTCGGGATGGCAATATACGTCAGCGGTGCGTTGGTCAACGGGCAGCCTTTGCCGATCGCTTCGAGATAATCAAACACATCGTCGCGATTCGTTGTCAGCGCGGCGATGGCCTTGCCGGCGTCGATCACACTGCCGCCGCCCAACCCGATCACCAGATCACAGCCATGTTGAAGCGCAAGGTCGGCTCCTTCGGAGGCAGTGGCAACTGTCGGCTCGCCCCGAACATGAAATTCGTCAAAGGGAATTTCATGCGCAGAGAGAATCTCCCTCACACGCGGAATCGCATCGGGGGAATTTCCACAGACCAAAAGCACACGCTTCGCACGACCCGTAAGCTGGTCGGCCAACCCGTTTAATTTTCCCGCCCCGAAGATGATTCGGTTTGCGGTGGCGAATTCAAAAGCGGACATCACGCTCACCAGCCCGAATCTTCGGGATAAATATTATTGAATTTGATTCCTGTCTTGGCTTTCGGCCATCATCTCAGCAACCGTATCGCGCCACTTTGCATAATGGCGGTCTTCTTTGTGCGCAGCGGGCGCTTCGGTAGTTTTATAAACTTCAACGAGAATAAAGCGGGCTGGGTCGTCATTTTGTTGAAGAACATCAAAACGGGCAATGCCTCCTCAAGCACGCTGTTGGATGCATTTTCGAGAGTGGCCTGTTTGAAGGCTTCTGACGAACTCCAGGTTTAATATGCACATGCACGTGAACGATATTCATTTTTCCTACCTGCCTGCGATTGCATTTCCGATGATCTGCGCCGAAGCTCTGACTGAAATTGTGAACCCGAAGAAAGGACCGAAATCTGACCGGCAGGCATGCTTGAAATATAAACCGCGCACTGGTTTGAAAATGTTCATCGAGAACAGGAAGCCGTTACGCGTTGAAATTTCACTCAATAGATTCTTATCAAGGAATGGAATTTGATTTAGATCCACTTTATAACCTGTGGCAAGAATGATCTCATCCACGACAAAAGTATCTCCGTTATCAAGTGTGATATTCATTGAACCATCAGCCAACTCTACACATGAAGCCAGCGCTGCTTTCTCATGAATATATGTACCCGCTTTCATAACGCGCTTTTCCAGCCAGGGCTCCACTTTCAAACGTCCTTCCCCCACATCCGTTTGGTGATCGTATCTTTTTCTTCCTGCGGCAAATTTCGGAACCATGCAGGGTCCGCGACCATTCCATCCACCATTGGAGCCACCCACGACCAATCTGACTCGGTAAACTTGGGTGACTCGTGTCTGTGTACCAGATGCACTTCCGCCGCGCCCGCGTCATTTAATAAAGCAGCCCACTCAAACGCGCTTTGTCTGCCGCCGAGGATGAGAATCCGCTTTTCCTTTTGACCTTGCAACTGCACCGCATCACAAGTGTGACTGTATCTTCCCTTTGGCAGAAGCGCAGTTAAGTCTGACGGTTGATTCTTGAAATATCCCATACCAATAGCTATGACTACCTGCTTTGCTTCAACCACATCCCCATTTTCAAAATGTGCAAAGAAGTTGTCGTTTTTCTTTGCGAGTTGAGTCACGTAATGCGGCATGGATTCGATGCCGGACTGTTCTTGAAACCATTGACAATACGCAAGGTAAAAATTACGGGAGAGCGGCTCCACATCTGCGGGGTCTTTCCTGAGTTTCCAGATAATTCATAATACTGGCTTTGCCTGTCGGGTCGAGAGACCAGTCTGATGCGGAACGCAGATACATGCCGTCGGGCATATTCTGCTTCCAAAATTCCATTGGCTTGCCTGCCACAAGATGATCGATGCCCAAAGATCCGGCATACGCGGCAAGCGATAACCCAAATGGTCCTGCACCGATAATAAGTAGATCTGTTTTTGTGTTCATATGGTTCCTCCTTGAAATAGTCCAAGCCATAATTGATACAAGCCAAAGCAAAATAATGCAATTGCTGAAACGCCAAGCATCATACGGTTGACCTTTGGCCCCAATTTTTGCGCTGTGCCAAAGATAAGGATGATCGCAGCCAGACATGCGACCATGGTCAGATAAAAACCTGCGAGGAACCCAATCCCATTGAGCGGAGATTCGCGCCAGCCTTGTAAAAGGATGGGCCGGTCACAAGAGTCCAAAAGATGTATGGTTGGGATTCAAGGCATTCATCATCGCAGCCTTCAGCACACTTTGACGGGTTTCTGTTTCAACCACAGGAACAGACAGGTTGAAGTTTTTCCAGGTTTTTGAATGTGCCATAGGCCAGATACAAAATAAACAGTCCGCCTGGCGATATGCAGAAAACGTTTCAACCAATCAGGCACCTGACTAAGCAGCAGCAAACAGATCAGGATGATCGGCCCGTCGCTGATGAGCGGTGCGAGCGCAGCAGGCAGGGTCCGCTTCCAACCGCGGGTGAGAGTTTGCGAAATGAGGTAGGTTTGGAACGAACCCGGTTGCGTGAAGCGGCGGTTAGCCCGTAGACGGTGCCTTGAAATAAGTAAATCCACATAGTCACTAAAAACTTCCGAAGTCTTTTTTGAGGTGTTTTTGCAGGAAGGGATCTAGAGACTTCGGAAGTTTGAGAAAATGCAGACTTCCAAGTTGTATTATTTACTCAAAAATAAATTTCGTAGGATTTCTCGAAGAACGTTGTCCACGCTAAACATTGGCACGGGGTGAAGATGTACAGTCCGCCTGCATCCCATTGATCGGGTTTGGGGGCGTAGCCGTCAGCTTCGTATTTGGCGCAGTAGGCTGCCGATAGTCGCTGAGCCAGTTCGAGGTCCGGTTTGGATGCGGGGTGTGAAGTCCCATCCATGATGACCACGTCATTTCCGCTTTCGAGATGCAAAGTCGCATTTTGATTTTTTTCCAGATTGCGGGCGTGACGCGTCTCAGGGCTGCCATCGTAATAGAGTTTGCCGTCTAACAATGCGCCCCAGCGCGGAACAACATGCGGACGCCCGTCAGGGTAGACAGTGCAGAGCCAGTAGTTGGTTGACCCGGTCAGGCGGGTTTCGACATGTTCCCACGGCACTTCGGAGATCGGGTTATCAACATAGCCTTTTGGCAGTTTGGGACGGGAAACTTTTGGCATTTTATTCTCCTTTGAATTTTTACAAAACCGTTTTTCAGTTTTAACGCAAAGATACCATTTTTTTTCTTTATGACCCTGCTTATAAAACAGAGACACAGAGTCATTCTTCTGTGTCTCTGTAATTCAAGACTATATTATTTTATTTACCCAATGCCTGCTTCACAGCTTCGTACACATCTACAACGCCGTAGCCATATGCATTGCTGGGTGTGCTGCCGCTGAAACATCCAATGGATTTGTCACCTGTGTAGGGGTGAGCGGTGTCAATGATGAGTTGTTCTGTCGCATCAATATCGCCGATCAACTCAGGCTGGGCAGACCAGATCAAAGCTACCACGCCCACAATGTGCGGACCCGCCATCGATGTGCCGCTGTTGAACCACAGGTGCCATCAGGCATTGAGGAGAGAATATCCACACCGGGGGCGACGATATCAGGTTTGATACGACCTGAGCCATCCACCATCACCGGGCGCGGCTGCTGAAATCAGCCATGTTTCCAAGCTGGTCAATTGCGCCCACTGAAAAAGCGGAGTCATACAACGAGAGCGGAGATTCAACGGTTTCACAATTTGGCCCGTCATTGCCGGTGGAGACAACTACGAAGATACCCGCGTATCTTAAATTATCCGTAGCTTGTAATAATGCATCGGGGTCACAGCCTTCAATGCTCGGGCAGCCCCATGAATTATTTAATACATGCGCGGCGCGGGTCGGGTCACCATCGGTCAACGGATTGCCGTCGTGAAATGGCGCGCACGAACTGCATACAATCCAGATACAAAGCGGGGTTCGCGAGATTGCGATCTAGATTCACACAGCCGATCCATTGCGCATCAGGCGCAACACCGATACCGTCTGCACCGAGGATGGTGCCGGTGGTGTGTGTGCCATGCCCGCCTTCATCGTTGGGCGAGGTTGTATCATCCCATGGATCGAACCAGTTGTAATCGTCGCCTTCGGTCACGCCGCGATATTGATCGTGAATGGCCGGATGATTCCCGTCTACGCCTGAGTCAGATTGACCGATCACGACGCTGCCTTCGCGCACATTGAACTCGTCCCATACTTTGTCCGCGCCGATGATGGAAATATTCCACTGCACGCCGCCATCGATTTCGGTTAAATATCCGGGCTGAGATTCATCGTCAGGAACAGCACGCAGGCGCGGGCTGGGAATGATGCGGTCCACTTCGGGGCGGGTCAACAAATACAACCGGATCAACATCCCGCCGCGCACCTCCATCGCATTTTCCAAATAATAAGGTGTGTACTCAATGCCGGTCTTATCGAAGAAATTTCGAAGGCCCGCCTGAGTTGAATTTGCGTGTTCCGTTAATTGTTCATATGCCGCGCTCAATCTTTCATCACGGTCTTTAATTTTTACAACATCAGAAATATCGGCCTGATCTTTTAAGATGACAAACAACCGGTCGCCATAATTTCCGGGATTGCCAAAGATAAAGAAAGCGCGATGACGATAAGCCACGTCAGGCCGGCGCCTGCCCAACCGATGGCACGCATCACACCCGACGTTGAACCTACTCCTGTTACGAAGCGCAGAATCAGCGCGATGACACTCGTCACCAACCCGAGGCCGATCACGATGACAGTTGTCTTTGATGCAATGCCCGCAATGTCGCCGAGGACAATTGTCAACTCGGTGGATCAAACATCGCCAGCACGGCAAAGGTCAACACAGATGTGACCACGCCCGCCGCGAGTTTGGAAGGCAGCACCGCTGAAATCGCAAACGCGAACGAAGGAAGAATGGCGAGCAAAATTAATTGTGAGCCGTCATAACCAATGGCTGAGCCGAAACGCGCCGAAAATTGCAAAACGGCGCAAAGCCAATACCCGCCACCAACAATCCAAACGGCAGAGCGGCACGCCCTCATTCACTTTTTTTTTACGCAAACGAATAACGATCAGCGCGCCAGCCAAAGTAAAAACTGCGCGATGAAACCGACCTGATCATTGTTTGGTCCGAGCAGACGTAAAAGCAAAGCAGGAAAGCAACAACCGCCGCGCCAAACAGACCGGCATAAACCGGCTTGAAGCGGTCATCTTTTAGCCACCAAAGCGCCGCCATGATGCCCGTCATCACAAAGGCCCGTACAGCCAAACCGATCAACCCGCCCAGGCAAGATTTTCAAACTTGAAGATGTGATCGCGCTTTTGTTCTGTTGACCACACAACCAAATGATAGATGAACAAACAAAGCGGCATCGGCAGCGCCACAAATAAAAGAGGATCAACGCCCCGTGGAACGATTCTGCGGCTCAACCATTGGTGTTTCAGAAATTGAATTCTGTCATAACTCTCCTGGACCGCGGACTTGAGTCCGCAACCCTGTATATCTAATCTTCCGGAGCCTGTGAATTAACGCCTCAGGTCCGTGCGGATGAACGTTAAATAACCCAAAGCCAAATTGCCGAAGGTCCAAAGAGTATTGCAAAAACCAGAGTTCCAATACCAGCAGGTCCGCCCAGCAGCCAGCCGATAGTCACGACGGTTACTTCAATAATGGCACGCGCCACACGAATACTGACGCCGGTGGTGCGTTTGATCGCCAGCATCATGCTATCCCGTGGACCTGCGCCCGCATCCACACCGATGTAAATTGCGCTGGCCAGTCCCATTAAAAGATGGCAACAGCAACATTCCGTTTGTAAAAGTAAATTATTTCCACAGGCGGAATAATTGACAGCCAAAAGATTTTTCCATGGTCCGATCGACAAAATATTCGCCAACGTGCCCCATCCTAATTTTTCACGCATCAACAACGCGCCGATCAACACAAAAAACCCATCGCGACGGTCATCGCCCCAATCGAAATGCCGAGTTTATAAGCCAACGCCACTTCCAAAACCGCCCATGCGCTCGTACCCAAATTACCCTGGATCATCAACGAGATCGCCAATCCAAACAATAAGAATCCAATCTGGATCCTGAGAAAATCACGTGGAAACGTTTCCCATTTTATAGGTTTAAACATAATTCTCCTTTGAAAACATGATGATACCATTTTCCATGCTTTCATTACAAAAAAAATCCGCCGTCCACTGGCAATGGATGGCGGATGCAAAAGCACTATGAAGCCTTTTCCTTTGGCTTGCACCATTCGCGAGGATCAAGATAATTTCGATATCGGGAAACCACATCCCTGCCCGCCAGTGCGCCGCCCACCCAAAAGACGATCTCGCTGACCACCATCAAAACGGGCGTCAACGCAAGTTTATTCGCTGTGGAAATTGGAACGAGCGGCAGGCTGAAGATCACACCATACAACGCAACCGAAAAGATCACCATTGCCAGACCAGCCTTCAAGGCTAGAGAACTTTTAGTTTCTGCCCCTCTGGCTTTGCCGAAAAAACTTTGCAATTTTTTCCCGTATTGATTCATCATCAGTAAATCGGCAAGAGCGGGGAATGCCGAATTGAGTTTTGCAAACCCGTTGACCAACGCCCCGCCCATCACATATTGCTTCCGCTTTTGGATGACCGCGCGTCTCAACTCCGCCGCTACCTGTTCGGTGGACACGATCTTTGTCCCCATCTGACGCCACAACTCGTGGAACGGCCGCTCCGCATCCGTATCCGCTGGCGAGGACTGAAATACAACAGAGTCACAGGTTTGCCTTCCAATCGCAGTTCACGATTCATCGCTTCTACAAAGGATGCCACACCTGCGCGGGACGCCGCGTCCGCCGCATAGTATGGGAAGGCCAGCCTGCCATCGGCAAACCCGCCGAGGTGGGCGATCACTCCCGTCCGCCATAGCGCGCACAAACGCGTGCGGATATTCATCGCCCCAGCAGATTCACATCCACGGTGCGGCGCAGGTCTTCGGCAGTGTGCTGCTCAAACGCCTTGCGGACATCATATCCCGTTGCATTGATCACCACGTCCACGCGGCTGTAGTTCTGTAATCACTTCGGTTTGCAAAAGCTTCCACGCTGGCAAGATCGGTTATGTCCACTGTGTAGGTTGAAGCGTTTAGCTCATTTGCGAGTAAAGTCAACTTGCCGTATCACGCGCCGCAAAAGCGCTACCTGACTCCCAGCCTTCCGAAAATGTGCGGGCGATCTCACTTCCCAATCCGCCGCTTGCGCCTATGACAACTACAATTTGATTTTTAGATTCCATAATATATTTTTCCAAAATAATAGAAATTAACCGAATGTGCGCTTGAGGAATTCAGCCGCGTTTTAGTTCCGTCCCATGCAAGGATAAGTACCTGAACTTCCTTCGCCTTTTGACGCGCCGCCTTGTCGTTCAGCAGTTGCTCAATGGAAGCCAGCAAACTTTGCCGGTTTAGCCTGCGCTTCCGAATACGAAGCGCGCTGCCCTGACGGACGATCGCGTCAATGTTGCTTTCCTGTTCAGGCTGCAAACCAATGCCCACGAAAGGCGTGCCAGCCGCACACGCGGTTTGAACGGTGCCCTGTCCGCCATGAATGACTGCAATATCCGCCAGCGGATTAACTTTGTGAGCGGGGAGCCAGTCATACACCAGAACATTTTTTGGGATGGTGATATTGCCGTCCTGAATATGTGCCTTGATCGGTGCGATCACAGTGTAGGGCGTGCCCTCAAAACTTTCGATCACGGTTTTCAAGATACTGCGATTGGCGGAGCTACCCATGGCACAATAAATAACAGGCTGGTCATGCGAAAGATTTTGCAACTCAAGCGGGACATCGCCCTCCAAATGGGCAAAGATCGGACCAATGTAATGCCAGTTTTCAGGCAGTTGACTCACGCCCGTCAACTGCGGAATATCCGTGACCAAATTGAAATCGCCTTCATAAATATCTACCAGCCGATTGATGGGTGGAATTCCAAAATGCCTCGCGACCCGTTGAAATGGCTTTATCCACAGCTTTGTATTTTTCAGCCATTGATTTGTGAGCCAATCCAGAAACTGACTGGGAAAATCCGAAATATCGAGTAATCAAACTCATCAGGCCATGTGGATAAATTTGCATCGAGAAATGGACGTGTCAATGGGAATGGCATCACATACACCAACGGAACCCTGGCTACCCGCGCTGAAATAATAACGCTCAAGGTAAACCCGATCACCACCGAAGACGGATTCAACTCCTCGTACAGCGTCACTTCGCTTTCAACCCGCTGACGTAATTCCGCCTCGGTAAACGGGTCGGCAAAGCTTTCCATTCGGTCTACTTTCCAGAGATGCTCGATCTTTTCCTTCGTCAACCAAGGAGACATGCGGCGAAACTCAAACCCAGCCTGTTCGATCAAATTGGAATACAGGTCACTGTACCCAAAGAACACACAACGAAAATTATCCCTCGACGCGTTAGCGATCTCGATCATTCGAGTTGTTTCAGCAATATTAAGTGTCTCAGGAGCAAAAACCAGAGTCTTCATGATTCACCTTTATGCAGATATTCCATCAAAGATAAATCCAACCGCCTGAATGATTGCCTGTTCGGCATCCACGCCTTGCGGGTCAAGTAATGCCAATTCCAGCGTACCTTCATAAACTGCCGCCAGAGTTGTCGCAATCGCATTTGCATCGCTTTTGCGGATCTCCCCGCCATCCATGCCTTGTTGGATGATCTGCGCAAGCGCACCGCGATAATGTTGAAGATATTTTTGAATATGCTTTCGCACTTTCAAATTGCGTTGCGCCTCTCCGTACAACTCATAGACCAACGGCAGGTATTCCGTGCCTTCCTTTGCGGTGGCGCTCACATACCCAATTAACCGCTCGCGCACTGTCCCCTGCTCATTTAGCAGTGACGTTAACACCGCCACATCTTCATCGATCACCTTGTCCATGATGGCAAGAACAGCCCCTTGCGGTTGAAGACTTTCAACGCGGCATTCAATATCTGCGGAATTCTTTCGTCACTTACATTATGTCTGGGCATTGCATCTCCTAAACTGAACTTTCATTCCAGTTTTCAAATCAAAAGAAGGGAGCCATTTGGCTCCGCGCTATGAATACTGAATTATTATTCGGTTATTTTATATGGATGAATAAAATCTGTCAAGTCTCTCACTTGTGATACACTCGCCGCATGACCCAAATCTTTGAAACCCACCGTGACTCATTTACCCTGAGCACCGATCCAAACCGCCTGGATATGGATACCGTGAATGATTTTCTTTCCCGCGCTTATTGGGCAAAGGGACGTCCACATGAACGCACGGAAGAGGCTTTCGCCAACTCGCTGGTCTTTGGCATATATGCGGGCAGCCGTCAGATCGGCATGGCGCGTGTCGTCACCGATTATTCCATCATCGCTTATTTATGCGATGTCTTCATCCATGAAGATTACCGCGGACATGGTCTCGGCAAATGGCTTGTGCAAAGCGTTCTCAATCACCCGCAATTAAAACAAGTGCGGCGCTGGCTGCTTGCCACCAATGACGCACATGGACTGTATCAACACTTTGATTTTGAACTACTGAATGAACCCGAAAAATGGATGCATCGTTTGCGTCCCTTCGCAGGAGAATAAATACGATCAGGGCTTCGGTTGTATCCACCGAATCAATTTATTTTTTTGAATCGACAACACATTTGCGAGCAATAATCTCCAGCGTAAGCGTGACCAGGTCCTGACTGCGTCATTCACTTCCGCACGGGTTGGAGGCAATGGCGCAAACAAGGCACGCGAGAAAAGTTCTGTCAATTGTTCGATCTCAGGTTGGGCAGGTGCAAGCCAGCTCTGAAAACGGGGAATCACTTTCATGGAGGATAGACGCTGCACGAGCACAAATGCATAAGCGTGGGCGGTCAGGTTCCTCGAAGCGGACCCTGTAACAGGTCGGGCGAGGCGGCGAAAGCGTCCATATATAAGAAGGGCAATTTGCGCGGGGTCAAGCCGGGTCAGGCGGAACGCGTCATATCCGATCCACAACAGACCACAAACAAATAAAATGATGGCAGGGAGCCATGCTCCCGCAAATGCGTTTTGCAGGAATGGAATAACTTTTCTACAAAAGATCGTTCTGCCGGGAGACTCGGACGGAGAAGCAATGAACTCATTTTCTCTTCATATTGAATGACGGGCTCACTGGCGGTTGGTTCAAACTCCCCCAGCCGATGCCTGAAAATAAATCTCGACCGCGAATGGGCATAATTTTCAGTGACGATATATTGTGCACGTTCAGCATCATAAGTGCCATTGGCATACCCGATCACCAGCCGCGCAGGCAGACCCGCCGCGCGTGCCAAAACCACCATTGATGTGGCGTAATAATCGCAATATCCCTGCTTGAGATCAAAGAAAATAATCAGCCACATCGCGGCCCGGGAGGCGGACCAACTTCAGTGTGTATGGAAACGTGCGCAGATAATTTTCAATGGCGGCGCGCGGTCATATGGAATTGACGCGGAGGCCGTTAGTCACGTGCCAATCCATGAACACGGGCAGGCACCGTTTTAGGCAGCGACAGGAATTGACGGCTGACCCACTCTGGATAAACGCTGGGGATTTGCGCAATGTCTCCATATCCATTCAGCACCAGTGATCGGGCTTGATACGATTCCGTTGATGCCAATGCCGCGAGCATATTGGAGTAAAGCAGCGGAGTACTTTCCGCCTTGCGCAGCCAGACAGCCTCGAACGGACATCCGCACTTTGCAGCGTACCAGCCCAGTACAAACGTTCCTCCACTTCGTCGGGGAAGGTCACTGTTTGTGTCAGCACCTGATACCTGGATGGAATCTCATCGACCAGATTTTCATTGGGTAATATATCGCCGCCAAATGCGGACGGGTTTGACCAGCCCACGCCGTTGTAAGACTGATACGTAAGTGTGCGCCAGTAATGACGTGGAACAGACACATTCGCAATTTCAGGCATGGGGGGGAATTCATCAGTGGATATTGTCATTACCAATTGCCGCGAAAGTTCAAGTCCGCCTGTGACCAAATGGAAACGGGGCAGGCCGCCTGCGATGCCGGTAATATTCGCATTGCCCTTACGGGCTCAAGACCCAACGCCTCACCTTGAGTCGCTGATGTTGTCTGCTCACGCTTTTCACGCATTCGGTCAATAAGCTCTTTGATCGAGACCGAGGATGCAAAGGATGAAAAAGCTGTCAGTGTGATGGTCAGCACAACGACAACCACAAGCGTATCCACGCTCGTGCTTTCGGAGTAATCTGTTTTAGAAAGATTCCAACGACTCATTTGTTCTGAGAAACCGGTCAGCCCAAGCAGGAATAACAACAAGCCAAGATGCAGCCAGAGGATTTCGATCTCTTTCCCGGTGTAATTGATGACAAAAGCCAGCAAGAGCGTAGTTGGAAACACCAACCAGTAAACGATTCTTTTCGGCTGATCTGCCAGCCAGCCCACACCGCAACCAGCCAGAGAGCCATGCACCAGATCAAGGTGCGGATCACCGGATCTTCGATCTGAATTCCTGCCAAAAAACCTGAGAACCACAGACCGAAACGAATTCCAAGCCGGGATTCTTTCAACCAGTTCTCCCCTTGCAGCAAGTAGCGCAGATGTGTCCATCGGTTGATGAAAGAAAAGCGTTTTGAATACTGCTGCAACAAAGCCAAATGAATTTTTACAGCTTCAAATAGAGAACTCCATATCCCGCCGATACCGATGATCAATGCCGCAGGCCCAAGACCCAAAAGAATAATGCCGGCTGAGATCACGTTTACATTTGATAAGCTCATCACCAGCGCGATGAACACACCCAACAATGTGATCGGCAGCAGCAAGTTAAAATCCACGCCGCGCAGGAGATTGGTCAATGCAAAAGGCAGGCAGGCCAGCACTGCCAGGAAAGGAAAAGTTCGCTCCGCGGATCCGTAACAGTTGGATCAGAGATCGGGTCATTTCAATCTCCGCCACGATAGATCGCCGGGCTGACGAATGGGAACGGCTTTGCCAGTGGGCATGATGCGCCAGTCCCACTGTCCGTGCCAGCCTGGACGAGCCTCAGGTTGCAGGAGCAGGCTGCGGTTAAGGATGAAGCGCGAAATTCCCATCTGCGCGAGAATCTCTGCGAAGGCATCCGCATGATTCGTTGAGCCAAAAGATGCAGGGTCCATGATCAGAATGGTGGGAATGATTCCACGCCAGATGAGGGATGTCAATGGTGTGAGCCATTCGTTGTTGAGTGAAGGTGTGATGATGATCAAGCTCGTGTGATGGCCAGCGTTGGGCCGGCGCGTTGAGCAGATCTGAAAGAGGCAGATGACCAGGCTTGAGCATGGACAGCGCGCGCGTCATTTGCATGCGATGGCTTTCATCATCAAGTTTTGGTTTCAACCAGATCGTTTCATCGCCGCTTGCAAGCAGACCCACCGAATGATGCGCGCGGAATCCACGGTCAGCAAGCGACATGGCAAGGATCACACCCAGTTCAAGCGTGGATTCCCAATCATGGCCGGCCTGCGCATTTTCTTCGGCGTCTAATATGATCCACCAATCGTGTGCGGGAGCGCTATCCATCACTCGTGTGTAAAGTGAATTGCGCCGCGCAGTTGTCGGCCAGTGGATCTGTCTTAACGGTTCTCCTTGTTGATATTCATGGACAGTAAGTGCATTGGTCGTCTGCTCCGGTGAGTTCGGCCGCGGCCTTCCATCTCAAGCCAGCCGGCAGGCGTAACCTCCACTTGCGGCAAAGGAATCACCGGCGGTGCGACCATCATCGAAACGCTTTCCGGCTGGTATACCTCAACCGTAAAAATTCCAAGCGGATCGCCGCTGCGCAGCGTCGTCCCGCCGAGCACATACACACCGCGTTGCGAGCACAGTCCCTTCGTGCGCCATTTGATCGTTTCCTGACTCCCCACTCAATGGCCCGCGCCGCAGAATAATCGGGCAGCGTTGAATGATCGACCACTTCAACCCATGTCGCCGGAACCGATCCATTATTTGTCAACGTGAATTGTTCTTCAAGTTTATCGCCCACCTGTGCCCATGTAAAACGTACTTCGCGCGTCAGACGCAGATTATCACGCAATGAACGCGCCTTAACCAACTGACCAACAAAGCCCCGCCAAACGCAGCCAGCATCGCCTGCCAAACTTTAGACGGGTCAAACACATCACCAGCATCACGATCGTCAATAAGGGCAATAACACTGAATTAATTCTTACACTTGAGATCATAATTCCATTATACGCTTGGTTGCGGTAAGATAGACATATGCCCATTACCCTTAACCCAAACCGTGAAAAAAGTTTATTGCGACGTCACCCTGGGTCTTTGCCGGCGCAATTCGTCTGTGGATGAAAATCTACGCCTCCGGCTCAACCGTTGACCTGCTCTCGTCCGATGGGCAGTTTCTTGCCCGGGCATCCTACTCACCCACCTCAAAATCGCCCGTGTCTGGACGTTCAACGACGAGCCAGTGGATAGGAATTCTTTCGCAGAAGATAAAGTCTACAATTGAAATGCGTCAAAAGTTAAAGGTAGAGAGTCATTCAAATTCATATCGCTTCTTACACGCTGAATCAGACGGCATCCCTGGCCTGATCGTTGACCGTTACAACGATGTGCTTGTCCTGCAATCCCTGACCACCGGCTCCGAATTCTGGAAGGAAACCATCGCCGATCTTTTAGTCGAAGAAACCGGCATTCAAAACATCTACGAACGTTCGACGCCGATGTGCGCGAACTCGAAGGATTACAACCGATCATCGGTATACTGCGCGGCACTCTTTCCTCTTTCGTCTTTCCCACTCGAATACGACCTGAAATTCAACGTTGATATTCAACACGGCACAAGACCGAGTTCTATCTCGATCAAAGTCTTAACCGTCACCGTGTGGGTGAATTTGCAAAAGACCGTGATGTGTTCGTGCTTCTGCTACACCGGCGGATTCTCCATCCACGCGCTGGCAAACGGAGCAAAGTCTGTGCTTCTCTGTCGATTCATCGGCTGATGCGCTGGCTTTGCTTGACGAAAATATCACGTTTAATAATCTTCCCGCAGACCGTCACACTTCGCTTGAAGGCGATGTCTTTCAACTCTTAGAAAATTCCGCGATGCAAATCGTTCATTTGGCCTGATCATTCTTGACCCCCAAAATTTGCGCCCACCGCCGCCCACGCTGAAAAAAGCATCACGCGCCTATAAAGATATCAACCTGCTCGCCTTCCAAACTACTACGTCCCGGCGGATTGTTATTCACCTACTCCTGCTCCGGCGGAATAGACGCCGCCTTATTCCAAAAGATCGTTGCATCCGCTGCACTTGATGCACACGTGGATGCAACGATCATCGAACATTTATCACAAGGCAGCGATCACCCGGTCAGCCTGCACTTTCCCGAAGGGACATATCTAAAGGGTCTGGTGTGCGTAAAGGGATAATGGTCTTATCTGGAACCACCGGGAAATCCCATAACGATAAGAAGCAGGCATCCAAATATAAACATAACGATGGTCGGCGTGAACATAACCGCCACCGCCTTCCAGGTTGAAAATGAATGAGCCACTTTTAGTGCGCACGTTCAGGACAAAATTGTGAATTCCAAAAACTAAATAAACATTGTCCCACAACTGGAATAGCGCCAGAATCGCACTTAATATCATGAACGGCGCCACGTATGCCGCCAGGCATACAGCGTGCGGCTATAGTACCCGTTTCCTCCCCATAAAACAGCAAGAAGATTTTGAATACCGGCGCCGATGGAAAGCCCAATGATGCTAATAATGGGATATAGCAAAGCCATCGCCAAAGCCAGTACCGCGATGAATATAAGTGAACTACTTCTATACAGAGCATTGGCATTTTTCTTTTTAGCTGGCGTTTGTTGTTTAACAGACTCTGCCGCAGAAGAAGCATACGGCGTCCCGTAGTCATAATCGAAATTGGACTTGGAAGAGGCGCTAGATTTTTGGGGCTCCTCCTCATAGGCCGCAGAATATGGGGCGGGATCGTAATATGTTGCCGCCGGCTTTGGTGTTTGTACAGGAGGCGGGGCCGAACTGATTTGCGGAGGCATCTGACTGCGCAAAGTCAGCAATGCCTGCGTCACCTGGGAATTACCGGGATTTCTCTTCAGACATAACTCCAAAGTCTGGATACGCTTTTCAAGGGTTGGACAGGTATCCACATACCAAAACCACGCTGAAATATTTGTTGGTTCCGCCTGCAACAAGGGTTCAAGGATTCGTCGTGCTTCATCTTTCCGCCCTTCACGAATTAACTGGATCGCATTGTTTAGATTTGACATATGGCCTCATGAGAAATGAAATTAAACTGCGCAGGCAATACCATATAAGGTTATAAAGTCTGTTTATAGATGTATGTTTAATGATTAACATTAAGTTGTGCTTTATTCAGTGCAAATGGCAAGCGTCATTATACTTTCGCAGCGAACACCGCCATTGTTTAGCGTTTTTAACAGAGTGTGGCCGCCTGCCGTAGAAAGGGCCAGGTCAGGGTTCAGAAAAGATCACGGTGGTATTACGTCCCTTTTGCTTTGCCATATACAAGGGCTTTGTCTGCACGCCGGATCGCATCTTCCAACAGATTCATCCTGCGGAGAGTGAATGGTCTCGGCCACGCCAATACTAGGCGTAATAATAAAGGGACTAGTTTTCCGTCTCAATGCGTGTGGGGCAACACGTTCCCGAATGCGTTCTGCGATCATAAACGCCTGTTGCGCGTTGGTTTCCAGGCAGCAGGATAATAAACTCATCACCGCCATATCGCGCAAAAATATCCACGTCACGCACTTGAGAAGCGGTAGTCTGCGCAACCTGTACCAACAAAGGTGTCGCCAAATGCGCCCAAAAGTATCGTTGACTTGTTTGAATCCGTCTATGTCAAACAGGAAAATGGTCAGTGGGCGCTCATAACGAAGGGCTGCGGTAAACTCACGAACGGCAAGCTCAAAAAAGTAACGTCGATTATACAAATTGGTCAAACCATCAGTGCGCGCCAGCATTTGTTCATGAGCAAACATTTGCTTAAGCTCATAATGGACTGTTTCAAGGGATTTATTTGCACGGCGCAATTCATCCTCAGCCCGTTTGCGCTCGGAAATATCACGCGATACCCAATCGCTTCAATTTCCATTTTTTCATTTCGAACCAGTGTGGTTGCATTTTCCGTTGAAACCAGGGAACCATCCTTACGCCATTGATCGACTGTGCTCATTTCAGTGACAACCATCGGATCGCCTTGTATAAAACGGGCAAGGCGATCCGGAAAATTCGCGTTGATCTGCTCCATCGAATACGAAACAATCAGTTCTTCCATTGACATGTCCAGCATCTCTTCCGCTGTATAGCCAAGCAATTTTTGCACCGATGGGCTGACATATTTAAATTTCATGTTTTTTACATCCAAAACCCATACGACATCCGCCATCCCCTCCGCCAGCAACCGATACTGCTTTTCACTTTCTGTTAAAGCCTTTTCAGCCAGTTTGCGGTCAGTGATATTGATCAGGCTGCCTTCGTAGTATAAAGGGCTACCCTCTTTATCATAAATAATATGGACATAATCCTCCGCCCAAAATGACTTGTGGTCATAACGTTTGTACTCAGACTCAAAGGCAAAGGGAACACTCTTGTTTAACACCTCATCCTTAAATCTATCATTTGAAGCCGGGTCGGCATATAAGTCTCTGGCATTCATGGCCAGCAGAGACGAACTATCAGGGTACCCGAACATTTTGACCAACGCCGGGTTGGCATCCAGAATGCGCCCATCTGCAGATGTGCGATATAAACCGATGGGCATGTTTTCAAATAAAGTCCGATAGGCCTGCTCGGATTGAATCAGCGCAGTTTCAATTTTTTGCGTTCACTAATATCACGTGCCACCCAAAGCGTCTGATCCGCGCCCATTGGCGAGATGAAAGCCTCAAACCAGGGTACATGTCCATTGACTGCCAGTTCATATTCAATATGCTGGGTCTGCTGTGTCTCCAACACACGCTGGATCACACGGATGTACACTTCAGCCTGATCTGCCGGGAAGATATCCACCAGATTTTTGCCGATCAATTCCTGTGGAGTAATGTAATACACTGCTGGATTGGTAGGCGCGATCTTGCGATAGACTCCATCGCGATCAATCACCAATACTGCGTCCTGCATGGATGCGAAAAGCGCGCGCAGTTCCGCGTCAGAAGCTGCCAAAGTCTTCTGCGCCTGTTTACGTTCTTCCTCCATTTCCTTCTCATGTGTCACATCACGGCCAATTCCCACCGTACCGATCATGTTGCCGTACTCATCCCAAAACGGCGCTTTATAAACATCCAAAAACAAAAATTTATTTTTTATGTTTCCGAATTCTTCAAATCTTTCCGGACGCTTATTTGTATGAATGCTGGTTTCTGAATCCATGCAGATCTCGCCAAAAGTATGCCAATCGGAAATCTCAGGATGCAAGGCCCGTTGTCTTTCTGCAAAAAACAGATCGTTTTTACCGATCGGCTCCTCTGTGTCCTGTGCGATCAACAATTTTTCAATCATGGCCTTATTGGTAAAGGTATAACACCCGTCCATGTCCTTGGCCCAAACCAGATCCGGCAGATTATCGGTCATCAGGCGCAGCATCTGGTAAAGGGATTTCGATTTTGCCTCGCTGGCGCGCAGGGCTTCTTCGCCCCTTTTGTTATCTGTGATGTCACGTGAAATACTTCCCAGCCGCCAGCCTTTTTCCGTGCGGACAGAAAATACCCGCTGTTGGACAAATCGCGTAGAGCCATCTGCATATTGAAATGGCGCATCCAGCATTTTGTGAAGGAATGAAGATTGTCCAGTTTCCAATGTCTTAATGATCGAATCCTTTAATTTTGCGTAATTCTCCTCTGTCCTCAACTCGCGAGGCATAATTTGAAACTGCAGGTCCCATAAAAACTGTCCCAACACTATTTCCCGTTTTAAGCCAATGATCTGCTCAATGGCATTGTTAAATTCTATAACGTGCCCAGCTTCGTCTGAAAGAACAATACCATCTGAAGATTCCGAGATCACACTATGGAATTTACCCTCACTGTCAAGCAGGGCATCTTCGATCAATTTACGTTCGGTAATGTCGCGCCCGTTGATGATGATGCCCGCAATCGCAGGATCTTCCATTAAATAATGGCTGACAATTTCAAAACAACGCCACTCCCCGCTGTGATGAAGAAGACGATACTCCCCCGATGTATAAAGCCGGGTGTACTTAATCCCTCCATAAACGCCCCCGCAATTTGTGCAAGATCTTCCGGGTTGATCAGATCAAAAGCGCTCATCCCGATCAGAGACTCAGGGGCATATCCCAACATGCGTGTGACAGAAGGACTTTCATACTGAATTTTTCCATCCAACCCCAAAACGAGAATGCCATCTGTCGCATTTTCGATCAGCGCACGATAATATTTTTCACTTTCATGGAGTGCCTGCTCTATCCGTTTACGCTCGGTAATATCACGAAAGTTGATCACAACAGCCTGCACGCCGGGCTCTGCCAGCAGATTACTAAATGTACTCTCCACCCAATGATAAGAACCATCCTTATATCTATAACGATACTCAAGCGTGGGAATATACGCCGGATTATGTATCAGGTCGTTCATGGCATTCAAAACAATGGCAAGATCGTCAGGGTGGATGAATGTTAACGGGTTGGAGAGGATATCCGCCTGATTGTCATAATCGAACATGTTCCTTGCTGAAGGGCTTGCATATTGTATCTTCCCATCCAATCCGACCAGGACGATCCCATCGGATGCTTTTTCGATCAATGCCTTGAAACGATTCTCAGCCTGTCTGACCGCCTCTTCCGCCTGTTTACGCGCGGATAATTCGTTTCTCATTTGCTGTGTCAGCCGTGCATTAAGGACACCCGCAGCAATTTGTCCGGCAAAAGATTCCATGGCTGGCACATCGCCTTCATTTAGCGATAATCCGCTGACCATCATCAACCCCAATACTTCACCTCCCACTTGTAAAGGCGCGAGGATGCCCTGTTCGATCTTCAATAGCTTGATGAACTGATCGGTCAACGAGCGGAGCCCCATTGGAAGGCCTTCAAAAACATAATCTCCCACCCAATGAACGTATTCCGCCTTGCCTGCGGCAATATTACGCGCATAAATACTATCAGGTGAAAATACGCGGCGATACCCCAGAACTGAAGAGCCTGTTAATTTTTCGATCTGCTGGAGTAATTTGGGAGCATACGAGGTATAGGCTGCAGTGAGTGATTGACATCATCATTCACCATGAGCAAAGTAACTTCACCGCCCAGAGATTTGATCTGGTCGCCCACTGCGCAGTAAATATCCTCTGGTGTATGCGCCTGTTGAATGGTCTGAAACGCACGGCTGAGCGCCAAAAGCAGGCTGCGATTGTGATTAAGCAGTTCATCCGCCTGCCTGTGCGCGGTTAATTCATCCTGTAATTTCTGCATCAGGCGCACATTTTGAATGCCTGCTGCGATCTGCCCGGCAAAAGAGTCCATGGCTGGCACATCATCTTCATTCAGAAATAGGCCGTTTATTTTTAACAATCCCAGTGTGCTGTCGCCCACACGTAAAGGCGCAAGAATTCCCTGTTGAAGTTTAAACATCTTCACCAAAAGAGGCGTGAAGGATCGTAGAATCCCGGGAAGAATTTCTGCAATGGCTTCGCTGGTCGAATCAGAAAATACTGTTTTTCCACCGTCCATGGCACGCCCATAAACACTATCCTGACTAAATGGGATGCGATACTCAAGAAGTGATAACCCCGTTAATTTTTCAGCCTTGCGGATCAATGTTGGAGGATAGGATGTATAGGCAATGGATAACGATTGCCGGTCTTCATTGATCATCAACAAAGTCACTTCGCCCCCAGCGGCTTGATCGCATCTCCCACTGCGCGATAAAAATCCACGGCAGTATGCGCCTGCTGAATGGCTTGCGCGGCACGGCTGAGCGCCAACAAAAGATCACGGCTATGGCTGCGAACATCCAGCAATGGGCTTTCTATTATTTTTCGGGAATGCTTTTCAATCATTGAAACAATCCGCTTGAATTCGTGTATTTTGCCTTCTTACTTTGACAAGCAAAAAAATTCAGTTTTAACTGAATTGAACGAATCAAAAATAAATTTTCGCCTCCGCTGCATTCATAAATAATAATTGCCAACAAAAAATGGTGACTTGGAAGTCTTTTGTATTCAGCGGATTAGAAGTTAGTATGTAATCTTACGCAACGAAGCCAGGTTAATGAAAATTTTGTCAAAGAAGTTTGCGTAAGATAAGTTAATATATATTGGTTCCAGTCTCTCGTCAAGCATTATTTGCATAAAGAACATCATTTTCCCAAACCCGGGAAACCTTACGTTCCAGCCAGTCCGTGGGAACCAAGCTTGCTTAAAGAGTATTTCTTAAGTAGTAGTAACAGCCTGAATTCTTACGCTTCAAATATTTTTGAACACAGATTTTTAACCGTGTCCAAAAAATCTTTAAGAAACTGTCATTTCAAAAAAACTGCACAAAGTGAAAAATAATCTTTCGTAATTTTATTTCAACCTGCTTTTCAGATACGAACGCAGTTTTACTGTTTTGATGCCGCTTAAATCAATTTTTTCAGCGCCGACCATATCTGCAAATCGTTTAAGTCCATTGGCGAGGGCGCTGGCAAAAGCTTCATCTTTCGGCGCATCATCTTCAAGCCAGAAGCCGAGGATGTGAAGCGTGTTTGTCTGGCGATCCAGTTTCGGGTCGAGGCGGGCAACGAGATCGTCGCCGTATAAAATGGGCAGAGTGTAATACCCCCAGCGGCGCTGATGCACAGGCTTATACACTTCCCATAAATATTCAAAATCAAAAATCTTCTTCGCGCGGCCTCTGGCGCTGACAATTTCCAATGGCGCAAGGAATGTGACTTCCTCAGCAGTGGATGTGTCCAGCGGCTTCCATTTTTTGGGAATACGCCCCGCTTCCAATTCGGACAGATGAAGCTGGTCGCTGTTTAAAAAGAGATGCTCATCCTTTGAGCCTTCCACCCGCACACGTGAAACAAGACCCTGTTCAATTAACCGTTCTGCCAGTTTTTTGGTTTCCTCGCGCGTCAGATCCTGATGAATATAATACGAGAGTTCGGTACGCCAGCGGTTTTCACCAACCAGCCCCAGAAAGGCAATCACCTTCCTGCCCATGAACTCCACTGCTTCTCTTTTATTAACAGAATAATCAAACTCTGAAGGTACCACCCGTTCGCGCAGATCGTAGATGCGGTCGAAGCCTTTGCGATTGGTAATCATCACTTCACCGATCAACCATAAATAAAATAATGCAACTGAGGTTTCCTTGCGCCCGCGATAGCTCCAGCCTTTGACCTGTGCGCCTTCAAAATCACGGTTTCCCAAAGGGCCGCGATCACGCAATTCAGAGAGGATAAATTTCAAAAGATCCTTTGGCGGATGTGTGAATGATTCATAATGCAAGCCCTGAGCCTTGCGGTGCTTCATGTGTAAACGCCAATATGGAAATTCATGCATGGGATACATCATCAGCCAGCCGCCGTAATCAAAAGCTTTGCGCTGTTGATACGCCATTTGATAAAGATGATCGGGTTTGTAATTCAACACGCGGCCATACATGGCAATATCCTGACTGCGCGCGACCATGGTCAACGGGTCGAGCTGCAAGGCTTGCATCTGGCGCAAAGCGGATTCAGTGCTGAGCGGCCCCTCGAAACGACGGCCAGGCCACAGTGCTTGTGATCCGAGAAGGAATCGGCGGTGGGTTAATTTTGAGATTGAGTCGATTGTCATGGCGTTATTGAATCACCTTTAAGAAAACTTCCACAACTTGCGGATCAAATTGTTTTCCGTTTTGATCCTTGATGTAAGCCAGTGCCTTCTTTTTGCTCCAGGCTTTGCGATATGGGCGCTCACTGGTAACGGCATCCCAGACATCTGCGATGGCAAAGATACGCGCCACCAATGGGATCTCTTCGCCTTTCAATCCGCGCGGATAACCTGTACCGTCCCATTTTTCATGATGCGACATGGGGATATCGAGCGATTGATGCAGATAGCGGATGGGTTGCAGCATTTCATAAGCCAAAAGAGGATGCGTGCGCATGATCGTCCATTCTGCTTCGGTCAGCGGGCCTTCCTTAAGCAGGATGTGATCGGGGATGCCCATTTTGCCTATGTCGTGCAGAAGCGCGCCGCGCCGAATATTTAATATCTCTTTGTCTTTTATGTCCATGGCCTGGGCAAGTAAAACGGTAAGCTCAGTAACACGCCTGGTATGGCCTTCGGTTTCCTTATCACGCAGATCCATGGCACGCGACCAGCCTTCAATGGTGGCATCGTACGCGATGGCAAGTTCCATGTTAACGCGTTGAAGATTGTCGAACATTTGTGAGTTATCAATTGTGATGGCAGCCTGGCCCGCGAGGGTTTCAAGAAATTCGATCCACTCTTCATCTGGTGTAAATTCCGAACGGCAATAGACTTCCAAAACGCCTTTTACTTCTCCCTTGGCGATGAGAGGCACACAAATATAATTTAAGAAGTTTTCCTCTGCCCACAATCGGGCAAAAGGTTCATTCTCCACAATTTGCGCCGAGTTAAATATTTGAACAAGGCATCGCTCCATCACGCTGCGGCCTGCAAAGGCATCATGCAGATGAACTTCAGCGCCTTCAATTGCATGGGTGCGGAATCCCTGACCGGCGGCGTGTTGCAGTGTCTGTTGATACGGGTGAAGTAAAAGCACATCTGCGGCATCAACATTTAATTGGGCAATGGTGTGCTTCAGTAAAATATTAAGTGTAATGCGCAGATCGAGGCTCGATGCGATCACCTGATCCATGGCGCGCAACGTTTGCAAATGGTCGAGACGGCGCATGGTCTGTGCATGCAGGCGCATACGATTGATCGCGTTCCCTAACATTTCACTGGTCGTGATGATCATACGGGTTGCTTCAGATGTGAACGGGGTGGTATGCCTGCCTTTTCTGCGGGCAGCCAGTAATACGCCGATCATATGATCGCCTGACAACAAAGGGGTAAATATGGCCGGGCCCAGATGATCCATTCCGTGGACTGTTTTAATGCGCAAAGGGTCGTTTGAAAGATCGTCTGTCTGATAAAGCTGGCGTGATTGCAGGATCGATCCGCTGATACCTTCAGATGCATTAAAATTGAAACCAATATTGGGGATCAAATCTCCACTGGCATTTGCAATGACCAGATAGGGTTTCATCCGGTTCAAGCAGAATGACGACATGGGATCTGCCTGAATGGCACGTTCCAACGCTTTGAGGATCTGAGGCAGGATCTCTGTCTCTGTTTGCACAAAACTAATATGATTGGAAATGGAGAAGAGAGTTTCCAACTCACGCGTGCGTGAACGGAGTGAAGTTTCAGCCCGTGTGCGGTCACGATTTTCGCGCTGAACCCGCTGAAAAAGATCTGAATTAATAAGCGCAACGGCGATCTGTGAAGCAAAGGCGTTAAGAAGATTTAAATCGTTTTCAACATAGGCGTTCAACTGATAGCTAAAAACCTGAATGGCACCCACCACCTGATTCTCCACAACCATCGGCACGATCAATGCCGAACGTGGAATCTGCCCATGATCGGAAGTGTCTGACACCTGAGTACCCTGATCATCAAAAGTATAAATGGTTCGTGTCTCGCGCAGACGCTGTTGATAATCTGAAAGAAGCAGGGGTCTCCCCGTGCGAATCACCTCACTCTGCGCGCCCTGACCTTCCTCTTCCAAAGAGATCGGCGGAAACCCTTTTGCATCCACCGGGCTGCCATCGTGCCAGCCGCAAACCAGCGAGATCATACCGGTACGTTTTTCAAAAGACGAGATGAATAGCGTATTACATGGGATCAATTGCGAAATTCCACGATAGGCTACATCATAGATATGCTGTGATTCAAATGAGGCGTTTAACTGACGCGAGGCTTCATATATTAAACGTACTTTTTCCGATTGTCTGTTCCATGCCTCTTCAGCCCACACCCGCTCGGTGACATCCCGCAGCATTCCTGTATGATAGATAACCTGACCATGTTCATTACGTTCATAATCTCCATGATCCTCAACCCAAATTTCAGTCCCATCTTTTCGCCGCATTCGAAACACTTCCACTTCTTTCTGTCTGTCATCCAAAACATGGCTGCCGCGCTCTTCGGGCGAAAAGTAGAGTTCCTTCTTTATATCCACATTCAGCATTTCATCTCTGCTGGTGTAGCCAAACATTTTGACCATGGCCGGGTTGACATCCAGAAATTTTCCATCGGGGGTACTGCGATAGATGCCGTCCACCATATTATCAAACAGGGAGCGGTAACGCACTTCAGATTCACGCAAAGCATTTTCCGCGTGTTTGCGTTCAACAAGCTCGGTCTGGATGTGGGTAAAAAGGTTCGCGTTTTGAATCGCCGCCGCTGCCTGTGCCGCGAGTGTCTCAGCCAGAATTTGATGTCCGGGAGTGAAAAACCCTGCCTCAACTTTATCGATTGAATATATGCCAATGAGCTGTCCGCCAGCAATCAGCGGCACGCCCATCCAGCTAACTGACATGCTCCGTCCCCGGCAGCCGGTCCCAGCCGGGGTATGTACGGGTATCCGCGATCACAATGCTATGCTGTTGATTAATGATCGGGTTGAACGCCTGATGGTCACGGGGATCAAAAATAATGGCGTGCGTTTGGGCCGGATCTGTGAATTTTTCATAACCACGCATCGCAAAAATTGCGAAGCGGGCATCCTCTTGCAGGAGCATTACATTGGCGCTGTCAAAGGGAATAAGTTGCTGCAAATACTCCAGGAATATTTCCAACACCGCATCAAGATTGAGATCACGGGTAAGCGCCAAATTTGCGGTATGGAAAATTTCAGTGATCTGATGCGCCTGCTGTTCAGACTGCAGCAAGCGCGCGTATTCATTTTCCGCCTGCTTATATTCTGTAATATCATGAATAATGGAAAAGAGGACGGAATTTCCGTCAACAACCAACAGGAGGAACGCACCTCCACAGTGCCGAGATCGCCATCTGCGAGTTTGTCCTGCTGGATAAAAGAAGATCGACTTCTTCAGTAAACCGGCGATTGGTAACGAACTCCGAGATTGACAGACTTTGAGCAGACCCAGCTCGTATCCATAAAACGACCGGC
>NZ_JADJUO010000025.1:0-50371 GCF_016717045.1 Candidatus Villigracilis proximus
CTTTCACCCCAATGACCTGCTGATCCTGCAAGCGCTGGCGGATAATATCTCCCGCGCTGTGGAAGGTGCACGTTTATATGGAAGTTTGCGCCGCCGTGCCGACCAGCTTACGCTTGTTTCAGAGGTCAGCAAGAGTGTAAGTTCCACACTTAATCTATCCATGATCATGCGAGATGCGGCGAATCTGATTCACGAAAAATTTAAATATCCGCATGTTTCACTGTTCACGGTTCACCCAAACAGAAGAATTATTGCCTATGAAGCCGGCAGCGGTAAACGCAGTAAAAAATTAGAAGGCTACACTATCTCTTTGGACACACCGAAGGGCATCATGGTTTGGGCGGCGCGACTTGGCAAAACGATCCTGGTAAACGATGTCACACTGGATGATCGTTATGTCCCATCGCCTTTGCCGCCAAAAAATACACGCTCAGAATTGTGCGTGCCGCTGATCTTTGACGATAAAGTGGTTGGCCTGCTCGATATTCAATCTGATAAAACGAATGCCTTCACTGAAGATGACCAGATGATGTTTGAAGCTGTGGCTGATACGATGGCCGCCGCTATCCGCAATGCAGACTTATACCGTTCGGAGCAATGGCGCCGGCAGGTATCTGATAGCCTGCGTGATGTGGCAGGTTTGGTCTCTGACAATGTAGGTGTGGACGAAGTGCTCGAGATGATCCTCTCTGAGTTGGATCGCAATCTGCCGATCGATATTTCCGCCATCTGGCTTTTGCAGGATGACGATCTATGTCTATCCGCTGTGCATGGCGTGGACGCCAGCGAACTTGAAAGCGTGTGTATTGCCAACCCGGACGCGATCTACGCCATGGCTGAAGCTTTAATGTCAGATGTGCCTGTGATCCGCCGCGCAGATGAAGCACTTTGGCCTTCTGGTCTCACCGCTGGTTACGAAAATAATTACTCGTCGATTGCCGCGCCGCTACGGGTGGGTGACCGTCCGCTGGGGGTGTTGACGCTGGCGCATCATACGTCGGGGCGTTATGGTCACGAAGCGCAGGCGATTACCACCACGTTTGCGAGTTATGCATCGGTGGCGATCGAAAATGCGCGTTTGTATGATGCCGCACAGGAACAGGCGTATGCGTCTGCGGCGTTGTTGCAGGTGGCACAGGCTGTTGTAAGTTTGAATGACCTCGATGAAATATTAGGCTCAATCACACGTATCATCCCGATCCTCGTGGGTGTGCATCGTATTGCCTTATATCGCTGGGATGTTGAGCGCGAGTCGTTCACGGCTTCTCATGAATATGGCTTCTCGGAAGAAGAAGAACTTATTATGACCGAAAAGGAATTCAAGCTGGGCGAATTCCCTCTGCTTAATTTTGCACGCGAACAAGGCCGTATGTTCTCTCTGTCGCTCACACCCAACGCGGAGCCAATGTCCTGGTTGGGTATCAGGCCCGAGATTGAGGGTGAAGCGGATGTCGTAAATGCAGAGCGTCTGCTGATGGCAGTCCCGCTTTCGATTAAGAATGATCTCTTTGGTGTGATGTTAATCGAAGAGGCAGAGAATGGACGCCGCTTCCGCTCACGCCGGATTGAAATCATCAATGGCATTGCGCAACAAGCTGCGCTTGCAATTCAGAACGATCTCTTGCAGCAGGAGATGGTGGTACGTGAGCGCCTCGAAACGGAAGTGCAACTGGCGCGCCAGATCCAGCAGACTTTTATTCCGCAGTCTTTGCCGGTACGCGATGCGTGGCAGTTTGCGGCGCGTTGGCGCACGGCGCGTCAGGTGGGCGGTGACTTTTATGATGTGATCGAATTGCCGGATAATAGACTCGGTATTTTTATTGCGGATGTGGCCGATAAGGGCATGCCCGCCGCGTTGTTCATGGCGCTCACGCGGACCTTGGTGCGGGCGGCTGTGAATGAGATGAATTCTCCAGTGGATGTTTTGCGGCGTGTGAACGATCTGCTTTTGCCTGATACGCAGCAAGGTATGTTCGTGACCGCGGTGTATGGTGTATTGGATATTGAAAGTGGCGATTTTACTTTTGTGAATGCGGGGCATAATCCGCCGTTTTGGATGAAGAGCAATGGTGAGATCGAAAAATTAACTCGCACCGCGGTTGCGTTGGGTGTTATGGAACAGCCCAGTATGAAAGAGCGCACGGTGACGCTTGCAGAAGGGGATACGTTGATGTTGTATACCGACGGCCTGACCGAAGCCTTTGCTCCCGATGGAAGTTTATTCGGCGATTCACGTTTGATGGATGCGCTTCATGCCATTGAAACCAGGCACACCGCCGATGAGGTTCTTGTGCTGGTTGAACATCGCTTGAATGAGTTTATTGAATCAGTTCCGCTCGGTGATGATTTGACCATGCTTGCCGTGCGAAGGGTGTAAAAGATTGTTTTTCTTTCGTCTTTTATGTTTCTAAAATTTACAATTGTTTTACACCCCAGCCACACCCGCATTACTCTGTAAATCTAAAATCACATCGTAATCTAAATCTAAAAAGGAGACTTACGATGAAAAATATATTCAACAAAATGGTATTGACCGCTCTGGTTGCAGCCCTCGTCTTCGCCGCGTTCCCGATGACCAGCGCTTTTGCGCAGGGAGAAAATCCACCCAAGACCGATGTGACCAATGAGCAACTTGAGCAGGTTTGGGCGCGTCAGTTGAAAGCATATGAAAAGATCGGCAAGGGATTTGAAGACACCGATGCGCAAATTGCAAAGATGCAGGCCAGAATCGACAAGGCCGCCGAAAGTGGCAAGGATGTGACTGCCTTGCAGTCCGCGTTGGATGCATTTGAATCCGCGTTGAAGAGTGCCAAACCGAATTATGACAGTATTCGAGGTGTTGTTACTTTACACGAAGGATTTGATGCAAGCGGAAAAGTAACTGATGCCGAGAAAGCCAAGTCCACGGTGCAGGAGATGCGCACCAAGATGCAGGAACTTAAATCCGCAATGGGTGGGACGGGCAAGGCCTTGCGCGATGCATTGAAAGCCTTCCGCGAAGCAAACATATCCAGACTTCGGAAATCTTTTAATATGCCTTTCGGCTTAGGCAAGGCAGATTTCCGAAGTCTTTCTAATCAGATGAAGTTTTAATAATTTTTAATAACAAGCGGTAAAATGAACGGGTCTTATGCGTGATCTTTGAAATCAAATCCCTACAAGAGGTAATCATGAATAGAACCGTTGTCCATACTGATAAAGCGCCCAAGGCCATTGGCCCGTATTCACAGGCAATCCGCACTGAAACCATGATCTACACCGCAGGCCAGACCGGGTTGGACCCCGCCACAGGTGAGTTGGTCGCAGGCGGTGTTGAAGCGCAGACACGTCAGGTACTTGTCAATTTGAAAAATGTGATCGAAGCGGCTGGTTCCTCGATCGGGAATGTAGTCAAGACCACTGTGTTCTTAACAGACATGAGTGACTTCCCAAAGATGAACGCGATTTACGCCGAGTTCTTTGGCGAGAATCCGCCCGCTCGCAGTACAGTGGCTGTGGCTGGTTTGCCCAAAGGTGGAGTGGTTGAGATCGAAGCGGTTGTATTGATTGGGTAATTAATATTACAGACCCTAAAGGTTTTTAAAACCTTTAGGGTCTTATATAAAAACATGACATCTGAACTGATCCTGCTGGTAGACGATGAACCATCCATTATTCAACTCTCGCGCATGTATTTTGAGCGGGATGGTTTTCGTGTGCAGGAGATCAACGATGGTGAGGCTGCGCTTGAGGCGGTTGTAAAGCATCGTCCGGCGTTGATCGTGTTGGATGTCATGCTGCCAAAACTCGATGGTTTTGAAGTCTGTCGTAAATTGCGTGCGAGCGGAGATCAAACTCCGATCATCATGCTCACGGCACGCGATGAAGACATCGATAAAATTCTCGGTCTCGAACTCGGCGCGGATGATTATCTGACCAAGCCGTTTAATCCACGTGAATTGATTGCGCGCGTCAAGGCGATCTTGCGCCGTAGTGACGGGAAGCAAAAGACAGACGGCAAGCCGATCCATCGTGGTGACTTGACGATTGATCCCTCTTCACGTGAAGTGCGCATCGCTGCGCGGACCGTTGAGCTGCGTACCCAGGAATTTGACCTTTTACTCACTTTGGCAGAGCAGCCCGGCCGTGTCTTTAGCCGTGAGCAGTTACTTCAGCTCGCCTGGGGATTTGACTTCTACGGCCAGACCCGCACGGTGGATGTCCACATTGCGCATCTGCGTAAAAAGCTGGAGGGCGGTTCTGTGAAAATAGAAACTGTCACCGGCGTGGGGTATAAGTTGATCGTATAACTATATATATTACATCCTGAGCGGAGTGACGAATGCACTTTGAGGAACAAAGCCGAAGGATGTAATGTAACTGCCTCTTCCCAAAATTGTATTTGCGGAGCCGCCCTTCGGCTTCGCTCAGGATGTCCTTCGACTTCGCCGCACAAAACAAAATTCGTGCGGCTCCGCTCAGGATGTAATATATTTCCCTTATGTTTTCCTCTCTGCGTTCCCGTCTTTGGTTGAGTTATGCCTTGCTGATCGTCACAGCACTGGGTGTTGTGGCGACGTTTCTATTTGTTTATCTGGTGCGTAATCCCTTGTTGTATCGCCAGACAACTGAAAGATTGCAGGCTGTACAGTCAATTGTGATGGAGCGGGAGAATGTGCCTGAGAATCAGCCCATTTCTGTGGCGGCGCAAAAAGCCGCGCGGACCTTTGATGTGCGGGTGTTGATATTTTCTCAGGACAAGCAATTGATGCTGGATACTGCTGATAAAGAGGCATCACTACCGTTTCCTGAAAAGAAGGCGCTTCAGCGCAAGAATCCCATTATGCGTGATGGAAACGGCGGGGTGTGGCTGTATTCCATTGAACAGCTTCCTGATAAAACCTATCTGGTTGTGGCTGCGCCGCGGCCACGGCTTTCGATTGTGAATATCATTGCTGATGAATTTTTGTCGCCCTTCCTACGAGGCGGATTAATAGCACTGCTGCTCTCTCTGGTTCTGGCTTTTCTCTTTGCGCGTTGGATCGCAGACCCGCTGCAAAAGGT
Source organism: Candidatus Villigracilis proximus (assembly GCF_016717045.1). Taxonomy (NCBI): domain Bacteria; kingdom Bacillati; phylum Chloroflexota; class Anaerolineae; order Anaerolineales; family Candidatus Villigracilaceae; genus Candidatus Villigracilis; species Candidatus Villigracilis proximus. The sequence goes on from NZ_JADJUO010000025.1 coordinate 5,044, forward strand.
GGTGATCGCGGCCCGGGGAATGCCGTCCGCTGAGATTAAGCCGGTAGAACCGCAGGGCCCGCATGAAGTCCAGGAGTTGACGCGCGCTTTTAATTCCATGATCGTGCGCACGCAGGCGAGTCAAAAATCCCAAAGAGATTTTGTTGCGAATGTGTCTCATGAATTGAAAACACCGCTGACCTCTGTGCAGGGATTTGCTCAAGCTATTTTGGATGGCACAGCCGATACAGAGCAGACTCGTCAGCAGGCGGCGCAGGTGATCTTTAATGAGTCTGGCCGTATGCATCGCATGGTTTTGGATCTGCTTGATCTGGCGCGGCTCGATGCAGGCACGGCGGATATTACGATGTCGCCGGTTAATGTGCCTGCGTTGTTGAATGCCATTCGTGAAAAATTTATGCCGCAATCGCAAAAGGCGGGCGTGGTAGTGACTGTAGATGTTGCGGCGAATCTGCCAGCTTTGATCGCAGATGGTGACCGTCTGGCGCAGGTCTTTACCAATCTTGTGGATAATGCGCTGAAGTTTACGCCGGAGGGCGGTGCGGTGTTGTTGAGTGCTTCAGTTGAAAATGGAGAAATGCATATCTCTGTGACGGATACCGGCGCGGGAATCCCGGATGAATCCCAGGCGCATATCTTCGACCGTTTTTATCAGGCCGACCCTTCCCGCAAGGGCGGTGAGAAGCACGGCGCTGGGCTGGGGCTGGCGATTGCGCACGATATTGTGCAGGCGCATGGTGGTAAAATAAACGTCCGCAGTAGGCTGGGGGAAGGGACATCTTTTGATGTGTTCCTGCCTTTGATGGGAAAATAAACACCTAAATTTCGGAAGTCTTCTTTTCAGACAGTTCAAAGCAGACTTCCGAATTTTTATCGCCTTATGCCAAAACTTCCTTTTGTTTCGATCATTGTCCCTTGTTATAACGAAGAGACCACCATTCTTCATCTGCTTGATGCCGTTCTCGCGCAGACCTATCCGCGCGCGCAGATGGAGTTGGTCATCTCTGATGGTATGTCCACTGACCGGACACGGGATGTGGTGGCAGGCTTTCAAAAGGAACATGCTGACCTTGCGGTGCGGGTGGTTGAGAATTCAGCGCGGACGATTCCCTCGGGACTGAATCAGGCTATTCGTGAGTCAAGAGGCGAGATCATTGTCCGCCTGGATGCGCACTCGATGCCCATTCCAGAATATGTGGAGCGTTGTGTCGCGGCACATGAAGCGGGCCTGGGTGACAATGTGGGCGGTGTGTGGGAGATCCGCTCGGGGGCGCCGACCTGGGTTGCAAATGCGATCTCGTTCGCGGCAGCGCATCCGCTGGGTGTGGGCGATGCGATGTATCGCCTTAACGCAAAAGCTGGCGCGGTGGATACGGTTCCGTTCGGTTCTTTCCGCCGTTCATTGGTCGAAAAGATCGGCGCGTTCGATGAAACGCTTTTGGCAAATGAAGATTATGAATTCAATACACGGGTGCGTGAATCAGGTGGCACGGTCTGGCTGGATCCGTCGATTCGTTCGGTATATTTTTCACGCAGCACATTGGGGAAACTTGCAAGCCAATACTGGCGTTATGGATTTTGGAAGATGAAAATGCTGCAACGCTATCCGCATACCTTGCGCTGGCGGCAGGCATTGCCCCCGCTATTTGTATTAAGCCTGTTTATTCTTATTGTGTTATCCTTATTTATCGGGTTCGCGCGTTATGTTCTGGCTGCCCAATTATTTGTTTATTTTTTTGTGCTGGGGCTGGCTGGTTTAAGATTGTCAATCAAAAAAAATACAGGATCTCTTTTACTTGGGCTTCCGCTCGCGATCTCGACCATGCACATAACATGGGGCACGGGATTTTTGTGGAGCGGAATTTCAAGTCTTTTTACCAAGAATGGCTGATATTTACCGACCCTCATTAAGGCTACGACCAAGCGAGCAGCGATTTATTTTACTGCTGGGCGATTTTATTGCATCTGTCAGCGCCATGGGCGGCGCGATCTACTTTTGGTATCAATACTCCTTAAATAAATTGATTCAAAGCGGATTAACAGAAGCCCGGGCTGAACGTCTGTTGACAATCGAAGTCCCTCTGTGGTTTTATTTGCTTCCGCTTGTCTGGCTATTGTTAATGGTTGAATCCTATGAAACCCATACCGCTTCCAGTTGGAAAAAGACTCTGCGAAGCATTGCCGTGGCTCCGATTGTCGGGCTGTTGGCTTATTCTCTGCTCTTCACGATTAATCTTGACCCGAACTCTCTTCCCCGTATCGCAGTGGGTGCGTTTCTGGTGCTCGCATCTCTCTTAACCTTGATCTGGCGCGGCATCTATATTCGACTCTACACCTCATCAGGGTTTATGCGTCGTGTGTTGATCGTTGGCGCGGGGAAAGCCGGCTATTCGCTCGCTGATATTTACCGCAAATTAAATCCGCCGCCCTTTAATTTAATTGGTTATATTGATGATGATCCGAGAAAACAAGGAAAAAGTTTTCACGGTTTCAGGGTTTTTGGTCCCAGTGAACGATTACTGGATATTATCGAAGAAATGCATATTTCTGATATTGTGGTTGCGATCACCGGCGAGGTAAAAGGCACTACATTCCAAACGATCCTGGATGTGCAGGAGCGGGGCGTGGAAGTGACTCGTATGCCCATTATGTATGAAGAGATGACCCAGCGTGTGCCTGTTGAGCATCTTGAATCAGACTGGGTTATCCGTTCATTTGTAGATCAGGTGCGTGTGAGCGGCGTATATGAATTATTCAAACGCCTGATGGATATTTTTGGCGGATTGACCGGCTTATTGATCTTTGTGATCGTGTTTCCATTTACAGCGTTTGCGATCATTGTAGAAAGCGGTTTCCCTATTTTTTATTCACAGGAAAGATTGGGTAAAGGCGGGCGTATATTCAGGATCTATAAATTTCGATCCATGTTACAAAACGCGGGAGGATGGCGAAGCCAGACCTGCTACGATCAATGATCCTAGAGTGACACGTGTTGGAAACTTCCTGCGTCGCACCCGTCTGGATGAAATGCCGCAGTTCCTGAGCGTATTAACGGGCGAGATGAGTCTCGTCGGTCCGCGTGCCGAACGGCCAGAATTGGTGGCGCAATTTCAAAAGCAAATTCCCTTTTACCGTGCGCGTCTATTGGTCAAACCAGGGCTGACGGGCTGGGCGCAGATCAACTATGGCTATGTGGCAAGCGTTAAAGAAACTGTCGTTAAACTTGAATATGACTTGTATTACATCAAACACCGCACGCTAAATATGGACTTTAATATTGTGCTGCGCACCATCGGCACAGTTATTCGAAGAACTGGCAGATAATCATTAACAGAAAGACTTCTGAAGTCTTTCTGTTGGGGCTCTTGCCATTAATCAATAATGTCCCGAAGGTTTAATCTCATGGAGAAAATATAAAATGAAATATCTAATCACTGGTGGAGCAGGGTTTATCGGTTCTCACATTGCGCGTGCTTTGCTTCAACAGGGCGCTGACGTTCGTATATTGGACAACTTTTCTTCAGGCAAACGTGAAAACTTAAGCGGGCTCGACGTCGAAGTCATCGAAGGTGATCTGCGTGACATTTCACGCGTGACTGAAGCTGTGCGCGGCGTGAATGTTGTTTTCCACGAAGCCGCATTTGTCTCTGTGGCTGAGTCGATGGAGAAACCCCAGGAATGTTTCGATGTAAATGTGACGGGAACTTCCATTCTTTTTGAATCAGCTCGCAGGGCGGGTGTGAATCGAATTGTCATCGCTTCCAGTGCCGCAGTCTATGGTGACACAACCGCCATGCCGCTCGTGGAAGATACTCCGCTAAAACAGCTTTCGCCATACGCCACCTCAAAACGTGTGGATGAAATGTATGCCGAACTATTCACTCATCAATTTGGCTTGGAAGTTGCCGTGCTGCGTTATTTCAATGTCTACGGCCCACGCCAGCGGCCTGATTCAATGTATGCCGCCGCGGTACCGATCTTCATCCGCCGTATGCTGGATAACAAGCCCATCACTATCTTTGGCGATGGCGGCCAAAGCCGTGACCTGGTCAACGTGCGCGATGTGGTACAGGCCAATCTGCTTGCGTCAACTCATCCCGCCGCTCCCGGACAAATCTTCAACGTTTGCACCGGTATCGAGACTCGTCTGCTTGACCTGCTCGATATTCTCTACGAAGTTTTCCCAACGCCCCTAAACATGTCCACGCTGAACCACGCGCCGGCGACATCTACCGCTCGATCGGCACCACCCAAAAAAGCCATGGATATCCTCGGCTTCAAACCTCAGGTCACATTGGCTGATGGTGTGAAGGAAGCCGTTGAGGAAATGGGCAGTAAAAAGTAAAGGTAAGCAGTAAAAAGTAACGCCGACTTCACTTCTCACTTCTCACTTCACCTTTTTCATCCTTCATCCTTCTGCCTTCATCCTTTCAATGTCCTCCTCCCGTTCCACGTCCGCAACCGTTTCGTCTTAATTGGCGACCTCGCCCTCATCATCGTTTCGGTGCTGGGCAGTTTCGCATTGCGGCTGGATGTGAGTCAGCTCCCGTTTTATTTCCCCGCTGCATTGATGATGTGCGCGGTATCTTTGCTGGTTAAAGTTCCGGTATATTTTTATTTTGGCCTATATCGCCGCTTATGGCTCTATGCCAGCACAAGCGAACTGCGGCTTATTACGGTTGCCGTCACCACCGCTTCCGTATTAACCTCGGGCATTATGCTCGTGTTGATCAATATTGAATTCCTCCAGCCCGGTATGCCGCGCTCCGCTCTCGGCATCGACTGGCTCCTCTCGCTCGTCTTGATCGGCGGCTCGGTTTTGCCTTGCGTATTCTCTCGGAGCAATCTAATACACGCCCGGATGGAAAAGCCAAACGCGTACTTATAATCGGCGCCGGTGATGCGGGCGCGCTTGTTGTGCGTGAACTGCAAAGACCTTCGCAATTAAATCTCATCCCGATCGGTTTTCTTGATGATGACCCCGCGAAACAGAATCACCAGATCTACGGCGTCTCCGTCATCGGCAAAGTGGATAAACTCTCAGGCATTCTCGACAACCAGCAAGTAGATGAAGTTATCATCGCCATTCCATCTGCGCCCGGCAATATCATTCGTTTGGTTAACGATGCCTGCCGCCAAAAGGGAATCCCTTCGCGCACCATGCCCGGCATTTATGAACTCATCGGCGGCAAGGTCAGTGTCAACCGTTTGCGCGAAGTGGACATCACCGACTTGCTGCGCCGTGAACCGATCCGTGTTAACGATGAAAAAGTGGGGCTCTCACTCGAAGGCAAGCGCGTACTTGTCACAGGGGCGGGTGGCTCCATTGGAAGCGAACTCAGTCGTCAGATTGCGCGTCGGAATCCCGCAGAGTTGGTGCTGCTTGGTCATGGCGAAAATTCCATCTTTGAGATTTTGCTTGAACTGCAAAGCAATTACCCCCATCCTTAAAACTTGTTCCGGTCATCGCTGATATTCGCAATGCAGAGCGCGTCGACTCGGTCTTCAAAACACATCAACCGCAAATTGTCTTCCACGCTGCCGCGCATAAACACGTTTCATTAATGGAAGCCAATCCTGTTGAAGCCATCACCAACAATGTGATCGGCACACGCAACCTCGTGCAAGCTGCGCTCGATCACAACATCGAACGCTTCGTGCTCATCTCCACCGATAAAGCGGTGCGCCCATCCAGCATTTATGGCGCAACCAAACGCCTCGCAGAAATGACAGTCATTGATGCGGCGCATCAACACAAGCGCGCTTTCACCGTTGTCCGTTTTGGAAATGTGCTTGGCTCACGCGGCAGTATCATTCCCATTTTCAAAAATCAAATCGCCAATGGCGGTCCCGTTACCATTACACATCCCGATATGGTTCGATTTTTCATGACCATTCCCGAAGCCGTGTATCTCGTGCTGCAAGCATCGTCCATGCAAAATGGCGGCGAAGTATTTGTGCTTAACATGGGTCAGCCTGTGCGCATTCTCGATCTGGCCGAAGACCTCATTAAACTTTCAGGCCTTGAACCCAACAAAGATATTGAGATCACTTTCACCGGCATTCGCCCCGGCGAAAAACTCGCGGAAGAATTATGGGATGAGGGCACGCCTCTCATGCAGACTTCACACCCCGATATTTTCCGCCTCGATCAAGACGCATCTTTCCTAATCCCAAATCTGCCTCAGGCCATTGAGCAGTTATCTGCCCTCGGCACAGACCGTGCCGCCATCAACAAATTTATTGATGAATTAATTCCCGGCTCGCACATCAGTGAAACGCAGCCTTCTGATCTTCAACCCTTAACCCTTGATCTATAAAACTTATGCCTGAAGTTAATCTCACCGAATGGAATCATTTTCTTAAATCCCACCCCAATGCACATTTACTTCAAATGGGGGAATGGGGAGAATTAAAGAGGGGCTTTGGATGGAAACCAGCCCGCGTCATTTCGACAAGCTCAACGCATCGCATTCCTAACAACGAAATTGGTGCGCAGATCCTCTTCCGCCGCCTGCCTTTAGGCCTGACTCTCGGCTACATGCCGAAACCCGTGGACAGTGGACAGTGGACAGGGGACGGTGAAAAGTTCTGGAAAGAAGTTGATTCCATTTGTAAAAAGAATCACGCCATCTTCCTAAAAATAGAACCCGATGCATGGGAAGAAACCTTTGACTTTCGACCTTCGACCTTCGACATTTCTCCCCACAATATCCAACCTCCGCGCACCATCGTCATTTCAATTAAAGACAGCGAAGAACAAATCCTTGCGCGCATGAAACCCAAATGCCGCTATAACATCCGCCTTGCTGAGAAAAAGGGAATCACCGTCCGCACATGGGACGATATTCCTGCATTCCATGAAATGATGACCGTCACCGGCGGACGTGATAATTTTGGCGTGCATTCAAAAGAATATTATCAACGTGCCTATGAATTGTTCCATCCCAAAGGGACATGTGAATTACTGGTCGCTGAATTCGAAGGCAAACCGCTCGCCTCGCTGATGGTCTTTGCAGACGCGACTCGCGCCTGGTATGTCTACGGCGCATCCAACGATCAGGAACGCAACCGTATGCCAACTTATCTTTTGCAGTGGGAAGCGATCCGCTGGGCAAAGGCACGCGGCTGCGAAGAATATGATCTATGGGGTGTTCCCGACGAAAACGAAGAAACACTCGAAGCCAACTTTGAAAACCGCCACGACGGCCTGTGGGGCGTTTACCGTTTCAAGCGCGGCTTTGGCGGACAGTTAAAGCGCGCCGCGCAAGCCCTGGACAGAGTCTATAATCCGCTGTTGTATTGGGCGTATTTGCGTTTTCTTGGAAATCGATAATGTCAGCTCACTATTGCTTTCAATGTGGACATGCACTTGAATTACGTCACATTGACCAACGCGAACGGGAGGTTTGTCCCGCCTGTAATTGGATCTATTACGCTCAACTGAAAGTAGGCGCGGCGATGTTGATCGAACGTGATAATCAATTGCTGCTTTTACAGCGTACGGAAGAACCCTGGAAGGGGAGTTGGATGCTGCCCGCGGGTTACGTCGAAGCAGATGAAGACCCGCAGGATGCCGCTCATCGCGAAGTCTTTGAAGAAACGGGTCTTGTTGTGGAAGCGAGTGAATTCATCTACGCTTATTATTTTTCAGATGATCCGCGTGGAAATGGCGTCTCCTTTGTGTATAAGGCCAGGATGATCTCTGGCGAAATCAAACTCAACGAAGAATCAACAGCCGCGCAGTATTTCTCATGGCAGGAAATCCCGCCGTATCTGACAAAGGGCGGGCACGATCAAGTTATTAGCGGCTGGCAATCACAAGCCCGGCAGAGAGAAAACCAGAAATAATGTCTAATTCATGGAATGAACTGATCTCGAAACTCCCGAACCCGCACTTTCTCCAAACCTATGAATGGGGACAGGTGAAGGCGAAGTATGGTTGGGTGCCGTTTTATGTGGTTTGGGATAAAGATGGAAAGATGAAAGTGAGAAAGAAAGATTCAATGTCTTTCTACTTTCCACTCACCAGTGGTTGCCGCCTGCCTTGTCCTCAAACGCACCATCCTCTCACGCGGATTTGTCGCACGCTCGTCTGTGCTGTATGCGCCGAAGGGTCCGCTTATGGATTGGGAGAATACGTCCCTGCGGACTCGCGTGCTGAATGATTTGCAAACTTTTGCCAAACAACAAAGTGCCATCTTCCTGAAAATTGACCCTGATGTTGTCCTCGGGCGCGGAGTCCCTGCCAGCGAAGGGGATGTCACAGAAAACAGCGGCCCAGCTATCCGGTCCGAATTGACGCGCAGGGGGTGGGTCTATTCGTCGGATCAGATCCAATTCCGCAATTCAGTCCTGATCGATGTCACATCCACTGAAGAAGAAATGCTCGCACGCATGAAACCGAAGACGCGCTACAACGTGCGTCTCGCAGAAAAAAAAGGTGTGACCGTGCGTGTTGGCACAGCCGATGATCTGCCGATGCTTTACAAAATGTATGCGGAAACATCTGTGCGTGATGGCTTTGTGATTCGCGATGAAAACTATTACATGACCGTCTGGAAATTATTTATGCGGTCAGCCGTCAGCGGTCAGCCGTCAGCTATTCCCTTGATCGCCGAAGTCGAAGGTCAACCCGTCGCTGCTATTTTTCTTTTTATGTTTGCGGGCCGTGCTTATTATGTGTATGGTATGTCGCGCAATCTTCATCGTGAAAAAATGCCGACTTATCTTTTGCAATGGGAAGCAATGAAGCGCGCAAAGGCAAATGGCTGCACTGCGTATGATCTGTGGGGCGCGCCGGAAGTCTTCGATGAAAGTGACTCGATGTGGGGCGTCTATCGTTTCAAGGAAGGCCTGGGAGGAGAAGTTATCCGCACGCTGGGTGCGTATGATTTTGCGCCGAGTAAATTTTTCTATAAACTATATTCCGAAGTCGTGCCGCGTGTGTTGGATGTGATGCGCTCGCGCGGGAAAGAAAAGACGAAGCAGGGATTGAGTGAGTGAGAAGTAAAAGGTGAGAAGTAAAAAGTAAACAAGTTTTGCTTCTCACTTATTACTTTTACTTCTTACCAACAAAGGAGTCAACATGAAAACTATTCCTCGATTAAATTTTGCACATCTTCCCACTCCGATCGAAGAACTTCCGCGCCTGACAGAAGCCTTGGGCGGACCGCGCATTCTTGTCAAACGCGATGACCAAACGGGACTTGCCTTTGGCGGCAATAAGACCCGCAAGTTGGAGTTTCTTGTAGCAGAAGCACGCGAGCAAGGCGCGCGGACCTTGATCTCGGCGGGCGCGATCCAATCGAATCACTGCCGGCAGACGGTGGCGGCTGCGGCGCGGTTTGGCTTTGACTGTACGCTTGTGTTGACTGGTGATCGTCCGGCTCAGCCTTCTGCAAATTTTTTACTTGACCAACTCTTCGGCGCGGAAATTATCACCGTGGCTGATCGCAAAGATCGTGACCGCATTTTGCAGGAAACGTTTGATAATGCGGTTGCCGCTGGAAAGAAACCTTATCTCGTACCCTACGGCGGATCAAGCCCGACGGGCGCGCTGGGTTATGCCTTCGCGATGGAAGAATTCATGAATCAAAACATGAACGTGGACTGGATCGTCTTCGGCACGTCTTCGGGCGGCACACATGCGGGACTGGTCTTGGGGCAGCGGGTGTTTGGGTTCAAAGGCAAAGTGCTGGGAATCAGCATTGACGAACCGGTAGCACAACTCAAGGCACATGTCTCTGAGTTGGCGTCACAGGCCAGCGAAAAACTCGGCGAGCGGATTCATTTCACAGGTGATGATGTTCTTGCGAACGAAAATTATTGTCAGGCTGGTTATGGAGTCTTCGGAGCAGGGGAGCGGGAGGCGATTAAATTATTTGCCAGCAATGAAGGTTTGTTGCTTGATCCCGTCTATACGGGCCGCGCCGCGGCTGGAATGATCTCCACGCACGTTCTTGTTAACGAAACGCCTGCATTCACATCACACCCATCAGAGTTGACCTGCTCGCGCAGATAATCGTCGTAGAGTTTGCTTAGGGTGACCAGTTCCCAGTTGTTGGCTTTTAGCCACGGGTAGGCCAGTACGCTGGAGTTGTAATCCTGGGTGCGGATGTGCATTTGCACGATGTCGCCGCCTTTGCCTTCCTGAATGGCGCGGACCACTACATCAGGTTCGCCGCCGCCGCCGATGGAGAACAACGCTGAAACCAGTCCGCGCTCCTGACAGAGCACATCCAATGTGTAACTGATGACATCATACGGCGGGCGGATAAAGCGGACTTTGTGCTCTGCCTCCAGTACCTGAGTCAATGCGCCGTACCATTTGTCGTAGTCCATTAGCGCGGTGGCAGGAGACATCACGCCGAGGTTGACATGATCGAAGGTGTGATAGCCGATCTCGTGGCCTTTGTCTACGAGGCGTTTCCAGATGCCGGGGTCTTGCTGTTCAAGGTCGAGCAGTTTTATGCCAACCGGGAAGAAGGTCACTTTGAAATCGGGGAATTCATTGAGCAGCGCTTCAAGGTCTTGCATTTTGTTGAGCAGATAGCAATCATCATAAGTAAATGCCATGCGCTTAAATTTGCGGGTTCCGTTCCAGATCAAGGGCGCGGTGAAATTCGGCTCATCCTGCAATGGAATATATTTGCTCGCGGATATTCCGAGCGATGCGAGCAGCGCCGTGCTGCCAAGTTTCAAAAAATCTCTGCGTGAAATACATGCTGAGCGGAGTGAGACCGCGCACTTCGGTCGAACGTAGCCGAAGCACGAACCGCGGGCTCGGGCGGCGGCGGCTCCGCCAGGATGTATATTATTCTAAGAAGCTTCTGAAAAGTCAGTTTTCTTACCACAAAGACACCAAGTCACGGAGACACCAAGAGAAAAAAAGCTTTGTGTCTTTGAGCCTTTGAGACTTTGTGGTTAAGTTTTTAGACGCTCTCTAAAATTTCCACGCTCATGCCGGTTTTAATCGTGCCTTCGTTCAGCGGAATAACGTTCATGCCGAACATTGCGCCGCCTTCCTGTTTGCGATATGCGGCCAATGTTTTGAGCGGTTCTTTGTCTCGTGCGAGAGTTTCTTTGTCGATGGTTGTCACTTCGCAGCGCGGACAGGGTTTGACGAGTGCCATTTCCACGTCACCGATGCGGATGCGCTTCCACGTGTCTTCTGCGAAGGGTTCACAATTTTGCACAACAATGTTCGGGCGGAATCGATTCATCGGGAGAGCCGAATCCAGCTTCGAGTTTAAGTCCTGAAGCGATGCTTCAGAGATGATCAGAATCGGGTAGCCATCGGCAAATCCAGTGTGGTCTTCTGCGCTGACGGCGAAATCCGGATTTAGTTTTCGTTTGAAATTTTTATCCACGTGCACGAGGCGCACCGCTGTGCCGAGCCAATCAGAAAACCATTGCGCGGCTTCCTCACCCTGATCGATGGCGCTCACGCCTTTGCTCTTCCAAATGTTGACGGGCGTGGGGGTGCCCGATGTTTGAATTGCAATTTGTATCGAATCAAAATTCGGCGCGGAGAGTGTGACCGAATCATTTTTCAGCGCGGGCGTGATGAGCGCAAGCCGTGCATGTTCGCGCTGGGTGAGAAACTCGCCATCGGGCGTCACCACCATCATGCGCCGGTCATTGGCCAGCCCCATGCGCTCCACTTGTGATTCAGAAATGTCAAATCCACGGCAGGCTTTGATCGGATAATAGGTGAGGTTGGATAAAGTAATCATGCGCGCAATTTTACTCGAACATCCACCGCCGCCGCGCCTTTGCTCAGAACCCGCAATGGATTGATCTCGATCTCTTCGATGTTTTCATGTTCCATCGCCAGATGCGATAATTTGATCAAGACATCGATAACAGAATCCTCGTCAACGGGGCTGATGCTGCGGAAGCCTTTGAGTTCTCTCCCAGCCCATGTTTTGCGGATCATTCTACGCGCCTCAGCCTGATTCAGCGGTACTAAAGCAAACGCCACATCTTTGAGACCTTCCGCTAGAAGCGTGTAGCCACTTTGGGCTTCTGCCGTTGATATTGGTTTCCTGAGGGAGTACAATGATGTACGTCGCCGCTCCATTGCGCAATGCAAAATATGATCGTCGTCACAACAAAAATACAAAGGTTTATGCACATGTCTGAAAATTTCAAAGATAGTACTGTGTTGACCGGGGCAAAGCAAACCATGGCTTCGTGGACTAAAGTGATCGAGTCTTACGAAGAGGTTCCATCTATTTACAGGAGTTTTTTTGAATCTCATATTGCAGATGGCCGGCAATTTCCGTATACCCTGCTTACACCTTCATTTGTAAAAGCTCAAGGCAAAACAACCGAAAAATTGATCTTTGACTCTGTTGACGCCATCCACATTCTTGAGCGGATGGACAGTCAGGTCGTTGCAAAGAGTTATCCATATCGGTCTGTTTACTCAGTGGAGATGGGCAGTGTTCTTTTAAGTTCGTGGCTGACCATCAGCGGGTTAACCAGCGCAGGTGAAGCGAATATCTCAACGATTGACTATAACACTTCAAGCGCCCGGCATTTTGCAGCCTTCATCAATAAATTACGCCCGATATATCAAGCCGTTGATCAAACTCAATGGAGCGCGGAGAAAAATAAATTCAATTATTTATCCACGCTCAATTTTAAGTTTATGAACTATGGACGCAGCAGTCTGGTCAGCGGGGATATTGTTTCGCAGATTCTTTTACAGCCTGAGATCAGAGAACCCCTCTGGGCGCCGCTGGGGGATATGTTTCAACGCACGGTCTCACTGGCGCACCTTGTCATTTTGACCAACCATGAATTGATCCTGATCCAGGATGTTCACGAGACTGGCAGAAAACTTGTAAGGTCAAATTACGGCGGTGTCTGGCAATATATTCCATTGCGTGCCATTAGATCAGTCACATGGGCCGAAGCGGAAAATGACCGGTTGACTCTCTCGATTATGGTATCCCCCGATAAGCGAATTGAAAGACTCGTTGCAATTTCAAGCAAGGCTGAAGTGGAGCAGTTGTGCGCCTGTTTTAAGTAAATCGTAAAATTTGATTAATCGCCTACCGTCCAAAATAAAAAGACCTCCGAGAGCAATCTCGGAGGTCTTCTCTTCTCTAGTACTCCACTGCTCGCGGCAGGGACTTGGCTTCTTCGATCCATTTGCCGAGTTCGCCGGCGCTAGGCAGGTCGCGGACTTTTTGTTTTTCTGCATTTACTTCTTTTAGCTTCTCAGCGAGGTTCTCAGCATTGCGATTGCCGAGTTCGGCTACGGTATCCACACCGGCGGCTTCGAGCAGGTCTGCGAATTCCGAGCCGATGCCTTTGATGCGGTACAAGTCTGCGCGGTTAACAAATTCGAGGATCTGCTTCTCGGTCAGCCCGGTGGCAGAGGCGAGTTCTGCGCGGCCTTTGGAAGAGCCGCCTTTCTTGAGCAGATCGTCCGTGGTTTGCACGTCCGCACCTTTGAATTTGTCGGCGTAGGTAGCGCCAATGCCTTCGATATCTTGAATATTCATGAATTTATCTCCTTTGGAAAATGGTCTTGATCTGGATTTTATCAGTTGAATATTAAGAATTTGTTACGAAACAATTGCTAATCCGAAATCGTAAATCCAAAATCATAAATCGTAAATCGCCTCACCACTTGTCCCAATGTACTACTTCATCCAGAGTCATTCGTCCGCCTTTTCTTGGTGGTGCGGATAGTTTTTCTTCTTCCAGTGCATATCCAAACGAGACAGCGATCCGCAAGTGCCATTCAGCGGGGAAACTTAAGATTTCGCGTGTTTTATCGAATTGATAAAGAGAAGCCGGGCAGGAACCAACTCCCAGCTCCCAGGCGGCCAATTGCATAAATGCCGCGGCTTGACCTGCGTCAAACATGATCTGGAATTTCTCATTTGGGTCGGGTGTGAGGATCGCAATACACAAGGCTGCACCTGCGATATGTCCCGCCCACTCGCCGCAATCGGACAAGGCCTTTAATATTTTTTTATCTCGGATCGCGATGAATTTCCAGGCTTGAGTATTCTTTGAAGACTGCGATCTGCGTCCCGCGTTGAGAATGGCATTGACCACGTCATCGGGCAGGGGAGTGTCTTGAAACTTTCTCACGGCGCGCTTTAATCGAATGGCATCGGATACGTTCATTGGGGTTCCTCTTTTCACTCTTAGTTTGAATAATTCAGATTATAGCCTGCCTGTAAATCAGTCGACATCTTGTTTGCTTCGCTGGCCTCGTTGGTTGGTCAGTGCGGGGCTTATTACGGGGAATAAATCGTAACAGCCAATTCAAGTTTAGCGCAATTGCTCGAATATGACTTGAGCAAATATCTTGAGTTATACTTATATGTAGTTGGGTGTTCAATTGCTAGCTATTGCTATCAAGTTTGTCTAATTAAACTGTGCTTGGTGGTTTATGATCGCAAAAATATAACCATTTCCGGGAACATAATTTCCATTCCTGAACGTTTGAGTCAGGTGGTTGATTTCGTTCATGATGAGTCAATGGTTTTGCTGACTGCTCCGAATGAAGCATTATTTTTTTTGCATAGTTTGAATATTGTCAACACAAATGAAATAAAGTTTGGAGAATTGTTGAAGATCGTAGAGGATAATTTCGAAAAAGGTGACTTTCAGAACGGGGCGCTTGTGTTGGGGAGTATGGCAAGTGGATATGTGCTGATCGAACGTGAAAACAGCAAACCTCAGGAGGGAATAGGAATACTGGTTGATGCGTTACTCTTTGAACAAAATCTTATTCCTTTATGCAAGCCTGAAATTGCAAACGCATTGGCGGACCAATCTGCGCGGTTGATCGAGCAGATATTAAAACTTTTCTCCCTGGTAGGTTCGTTGGGCACGATCATTTCCCTGCAAAAAGATATAGAAACTGCGCTGCGGATGATAGAGATCGCCTGGGCTCCTGAGTTTCGAAAGACAGTATTCGCATTAAGAGATCTAACTTCCCTGTTGGCTTCTGTGTTTCGAGAAGATAAATACGCCCAGTTAAATTTACTTCGAAAAGCATTAATGGCGGTATCTGAAATAAAGAATTCCCTGCACATGATCGATATGACCGGTTCAAAGCGTCAAAAGAAGTTATTGGAAGTTGTTTTGAATTCACTGGGGGAGATCATTCAACAGGAATTTATGCTTGTTGCAAATGTTCAATACGTCTCAGAGGGATTGGATCAGGAGCATATCACTCGTCAGGTGAGAAAACTGATCGGTCAGGTGGAGCAGAGACTCAGGGCTTTGATCGTTCTCAAATATGAGCAGAGATATGGCAAAGAGTGGATAAGCCAGATCGAAGCGGTGTATCCCAAGATGTATTCACATTGGGTGCTTAACCATAAGAGGGAGCAGTCCGCTTTCAAAAACTATAACGACCACGTACCAGACATCCTTGAATTCGCCGGATTCGATGATCTTTCTGAATTGATCTCATCCCAGTGGAAGCTATTCCAAAGTTGTTTGGATTTCGGCTTTGAATCGAGAAATCAGGCGATCTTTTATGACAAAATGAAACAGATCACGAAGGTCAGAAACCCCCTTGCGCATAACCGAATTGTGCCCGAAAACGAGATTCTTCGTGCGCGCGTTTTATGCACTGATATTTTGCTGGCGCTGGATAGTGGCGGCGTTTCTTCAATGTAATATGAGGCTTGATTTTGATGGGAGATTGTTGCTATAATGTTTACATATAGCGTCTTTCACAAACATGATCGGGAGCGGGTGATTGAGGTTATTAACCGTGTTGCTGCGGAAAACAGGTTTTTGCAAACTGGGTGTTATGTGTCTTCACTGACCTGGGAAAATTTGTTGGCATGTGGAGCGGACCAAGAAAACGGGTATTTTCTTCTTACTGTATGTGACGAAAAGGAATTGGCGGGTTTTGTCAGGTTATCACCGGAAGATTTAGGCGGGCGCTATACCGGAAGTGTTGGGATCGTATTATTGCCAAAGCATAGACACAAACGAATTGGGACTAAATTATTGGATTTTATTGTTAATATCGCACCTGTGTTTGGCTATAAAAGCCTGGTGGCGGATATTCTTTTCGATAATTTCGTATCTTTACGGCTGTTTACCGGCCGTGGTTTTACCCAATGTTCAAGCAGGAATCTATATCTAAGGCATCGAAATGCTGTGGTTGAAGAAGTAAAGATGAAACTTTTCCTGCATGATTGTCAAGGAAAACACAATGTTGAACTACCCAACGACTGACAGCCCCATTGACCGTGAAGACCAGCGCAAGCTTACACAGGAATTGCTGGCGGATATCGAAGCAAAAAGTTTTCAGGCAGATACTGGAGTGCTGCCATTCCGTGCGTTGGAGTTTTACGGCATTGAGGGAATTGGAAAAACCAGAATCCTCAACGTTGTAAAAGAGATCTGCGAAAAAAGACAACTCCCGTTCATTACCATCGAGTCATCTTTTAATTGGCAGGATGCAGAAGATCAATCTACGCTGGTCTCTGAATTTTTACGTTCAGTCTGTGAGCAGATCGGGAGAAGGTCGGAAATGGCCGGCCTGGCCGCGTCTGCTAGTACCGTCCTTGAGAATATTCAAAGGATGCGCGATACAGGCGTCGCTGAGTATGGTGCGCTGATCAAGGAGTTTATCGGCGTTCTGGTGGAAATCCAAACCAAAATTCATCATCCGCTTATTTTGCTGTTGGATAAAACTGAGTATTGTCCGGCGGAATTATTAAACTGGATCGGCACGGATTTTGCGCGGTTATTCGTTGAGGCAGATCGGTCTCCGGGGATGGCGATCATCTTTGCTGGTAGAGGGCAATTGATTCGGGAGAGTCGCTGGCCAAATTATTTTAAGCAGGCGTCCGGCGCCTATATGTTAAATCCGCTCAGTATTGAATTTACCGAGCATCATATTGGTTCCTTGCCATCTGGAATCCGTTATCAATCGGCAACAGAATTTATTTATGACCTTTCGAATGGGCATCCTTACAGCACAGAGATGATCGTTTTTGAATTGAGCAAGCTGGGGGTTGAGGTGGATGCGGTTGAGCAGCACCGTCTGCAGTTGGCAGAGAAACTATACGAGGAAGTCATCCGCAAACATATTTTGGAGGATGCCAAGGATTGGGTTAGGAAATTTGTGGAGATCGCTTCGATCCCGCGCTGGTTCAAACCTGACCTGCTGAAGAAACTGTTTAGCGGCATTCCCAATTTACCCGAAGAATTCCGCGCGGATGCAGATGCAACCTGGTTTACTTATAAAGCAATGGATCTGCGGAAGTCGCCGTGGAATCTTGTGATCGTTACCCGTGATGCGTATGAGATTGAACGTCCTCTGCGAAAGTTGATGCAGAAGGCGTTGTCTATCCTTCATCCACAGGACACGATCCAGTTACATCAAAAGGTAAGGGATATTTATCAAAGTCTCGATAGTCTTGAGGCTTCGGTTGTTTTGGAGATTTTGTTCCATGTGGCTACGATCTCTTTGCTGACACGGAGGGATGTATTCACTGCGGTTAAGGATGAATTAAGTGGACAGCTGAAGCGCTTTAGCCCAAAGCACGAATCTGAAATGCAGGAGGCTGTGCAATTAAAACTTTCCCTTTTGCAGGATGTGGAATTGATCGAGTTGTTGGGCGGGAGGCCGGTGGAACAACTGGCGCAGTTAATTGATGAACATCTAAGACGCCCATCAGAAAATATCAATGTGATCAGCGAGTTTTTTGCGCCGTCGGAATATCGTGTAACCTGGTTCCCGGGCAGTCAAATGATCTGGCCCACCAGACGTATTTATACAAACCAACGTTATGGCTGGAACGAATGGCGAACTCAAATGCCTGATACAGGTCATTCTGCATTTGCTGCATACCTTCCAAGGGAAGCTCAGGATTTTTTACTTAATCACGAAGATGTGCCGCTGCAATTGGTTACAAATTACAGTGACATTCCCTGGGAATTATTTCATGACGGCGTGGACTTTCTTTCCTTACGTCATGCGATGGCGCGTAAACCGCAAATGTTTGATACGCCCGTTGTGCATCCTCCGTTTTCAGAAGGCTCAAAGTATGCGCTGGTGGTTGGGAATCCCACAGGCGATCTGCCTGAGGCTGAACGCGAAGCAAATGAAGTCGCAGCGCTTTTTAAGAAGCATGATTGGAATGTTGAGACATTGATCGGGGATGAGGCTACGGTCAATGCTTTTGCTTTGAAGCTGAGGAACAAACCCTATCGCCTGATCCACTTTGCGGGACATGCCCGTTACGATGTGGATGTTCCCTTGAAAAGCAGTTTGAAATTTAAAGATTATTCATGGCTGGCTGAAGAGTTTGAACGCCAATTAAGTAGTCAGGCATTCCTTTATCTAAATGCTTGTGAAACTGCGCAAACATACACAGAGAGCAGCTTGCGTAATCCGCGTGGCGAGTTTATGGAGGGCGTTGCCATCTCCACTTTGAAGGGCGGCGCGATGGGTTGTCTCGGTCCGCTTTGGGCGATCCGCGATGATCTGGCGCGAGGTTTTGCGCTTGAGTTTTATAAGCACGCCCTTTCAGGGGAAACTCTGGGTGAATCTGTCAGGCTGGCGCGATTGGCGTTCCGAAAAAAATCACCCGATTTTTGGGCCGGGTGGGTTTTGTATGGTGACCCAACCTATCATTTGTATAAATAGTGTGGAGGATAAAATGTCACAGGTGTTTTTGCCTTCTGAAAGCAAGTCCATTTTTGTAGGCCGTGAACCACAAATTGCAGGATTTAAATCAATTCTTAATCGGGAACGTCCGGAATGGATTTTACATATTCCAGGAGAGGGTGGTATTGGGAAAACACGTCTGCTGGAGAAATACGAGAAGATTGCCCGCGAACAATATACGAGTGGACTTGCGGTAACGGGATTGATTGATTTTTATGACACGAGCAATCAATCTGAAATTGGTTTGTTGAATGAAATTGCCTTGAGGCTTGGCTTTGATCCTTCCGGGGCTTTTCGGAAAGAGAGTAATGAGTTTCAGAAATTAAGTGCTTCAAAAGATGGGGAGAATGCAGTCTTTCAGGATCGTCTTGAACAGGTATTTGAAAAGTTTCTTGCAGAATATAAAGTGCTGTTGGGACAAAAGGAAAGAGTCTTGCTCTTATTCGACACATGTGAGGAAATGAAAGGGGTTGAAGAATGGGTGTTGGACAGGTTTTTTGAAGAAATTGATAATATTGAAGGGGATATGGTTGAAGTTGCTGAAGGCGGGTGATTTTCATAAAAATGAAAAATATAAGGGACAGGTCTGGACGTATAGACTTCCGCTTTTGGAACTTAAGGATATTAAAGATTATTTCTGCGCAGATCTTCATATTTCTGAATCGATTGATGAGAATGGATTTGAACAGATCTATGAGCGTACCGGTGGACGTCCGCTTTATGTGGCGCTTGTTTACGATTGGTTGTCGAACGATGTCGGCACATTGAGCGAGCTGCTTGGTATGACCGATTCATTCGCTGCCGGGTTGGTCGGCTGGGTGCGCCGGCTTGAGCCGAATAAAAAAATGACGATTCTGTATATGGCCTTTGCCTGGCGGCGAATGGAGTTGTCGTTATTAAGCGATCTTCTCGCCCTGCCCATGGATAAGGTTCAGAAGATTGTGGACGAGATGGTCAAGTTTAGCTTTATTAAGTATCGTGAGATCGAAGACGGGCACTTTGTTATCAACTTGCATGATGAAATGAGAATGTTGATCAATGAATATGTGTGGCCAAAGGAAATTACTGAAGAGATGGGGAAGCCCTATCCGCTGGTGCTTGATTGGTATAAAACGATCGTTAATGACCCTGAATTGTTTGAAGGAAAAAACACCCCGGTGAATGACCGTGAACGTGCCCTGCTCTCTGAGGATCTATATTATCGTCTGAAGAGAAGTTTGCCGGAGGGATTGAAGTTTTATGAGTCGCGATTTGCGACCGCTGTTCATTATCTTGACCTCGCATATTGTGACATGCTTAATCAGGAAGTAGTGGAATTCAAGAATCAGCTGCCTCAGGAGGAGCGGGATAAATTTGACTTTCGAATGGCATTGACTGCATTTCGCAAGGAGGACTATCAGCGGGCTGGCAGTATCTGGCACGCATTTATCAGGCGTCCCGATGTAAGCCCTGCGCAGCGGGCTACCACGTTAATGCAACTGGTGGAATTGGACAGTTACACGGGCAATCCAAAAGAAGCGATTCTTCACGCGAAAGAAGCTGAAATTGCTTATTTGGCATTGATTAAAACTGCGAAATCCGCTTCCGATCGTTCCCTGTTGAAGAATCAACTGGGACAACTCTATAACAATTGGGGCTTTGCCTGCCGGGTGTCTGATAACTATAAGCAGGCATTGGAATATTATAAAAAAGCATTACAGATCCCTGGGCAAAGTTTGCAAGCCAAGAAGCATAAGGCGCGCGTCTTGAACAATATGGGATTTATTTATTACCGGCTCGGCGATGTGGAACGTGCCCGAACCTATGTAGGTAGGGCTTTGAACATACGACGTGACCTTAATATACCTTACGAGCTTGGTCTGGGCTTTAATACGTTTGGGTTGATTATGGAAGATGGCGGGCGAATCCCAAATGCGGTTGATCTGTTTACCAAGGCCTATCAGTCATTTGAGGATGCGCACAGCAATCGCGGCAAGGCAATGGCTCAGATTAACCTCGGTAGAATGCAACGCTTTATGAATAATTATGACGAAGCATTGAATGAACTTACCCGGGCAGAGAAAGTATTAAAGAAATTATATGACCAGGACAACCTGATCACTGTTTTGAACGAAATAGGCACAACGTATCGTGAAAAACAGGATTGGACAAACGCGCTGAAATACTTGAATGAGTCATTGGTTCTGAGTGAAAAATTGGGAAAGAGATTTCAACAGACCGACACTCTGGATGATATCGCTGTTACTTATTATAAAATGGCAACCCGCTCAAATGAAAAAGATCGCGGGGGATATATTGAAAAGGCGAAGAATTACGCGAATAAATCGCAGAAATTGGCTGAAAATGATGAGACCGATTTCTTTGTTGCCAAAGCAGACATTGTGCTTGGCGACCTGTTCTATTTGGAGGAAGAATATACTGCTGCATTCAAACATTACTTTGAAGCTGCCAGCCTGATGGCGAAAGCCTGGGCATCTCGCCATAAAGCTTCCGGCTTTTATCAGAGAAGATACGAAGAAAGTCTCGATAAAATGCAGGAGCGCCTGCATGCTTTTGAGCGTGAAGAGGGAATTGAAAAGACATTGACCTATGTTAAGAGATTATTGGCGAAGATCGAGCAGCTTCCGCCAGTGGAAAAGGTTGCGCTGTCCAAAATGCGTAAAACGCTTAAGGCAACGCTTGAAACAACGAAGCTCGCACGGTAGTACCATAATGGAGATGAAGATATGAAACCACTAACCATGCCTCTTCTGTTGACGAGTTTCACCCGTGAAAATAAAACTGAAGGGGATTGCGCATGTTCGTCTTCATCAGTGGATATTTCGCTGCCTATCCCGGTGCCTCAGGATGATTTTATGATCCCTGCCGGATTAATTAAGCTGAAGTTGAATGATGATTTTCAGGTCTTTCTTTCCCCGTTTGGCAGTAAAGGGGCGTCTGTTTTAAATATGGCGGCGATTGAAGTATTAAGTGATCACAGGCGGCAAATAGCACAGCCGGACCTCACCAGCCGGCTTTTCTCGCAAGGATTATTGGAAACAGAAAAAGATAACCATGCAAATGATCTATGCTTGCATCAGCCTGATATGCTTACTTCCTGGCTTCATCTGACAGACCGTTGTAATTTTCGATGCTCCTATTGCTATCTTCCGCATGTGCGTGAGGATATGTCTGCAGAGGTTGGGCGAGCGGCCATCGAGTCAGCGTTCCGCTCAGCCATACTTCATAATTTCAAAAAAATAAAATTTAAATATGCGGGTGGTGAGCCTTTACTGCAATACCCTTTGATTATGGAACTGCATTCCCATGCCAGACGCATGGCGGATGAAAATAGTTTGATCCTTGAAGAAGTGGTGTTAAGCAATGGCTCTTTGTTGAATGCGGAGATCGCGGATGCATTTAAATCACAGAATATTCAGTTAATGATTTCGCTGGATGGACTGGGTGACCACCACGATATTCATCGTTCTTATGCAGGCGGACGTGGTTCCTTTGCGGATGTTTCAGATGCTGTGGAATTGGCTCTTCAGCATGGACTTGTGCCCAATATTTCAGTTACTGTCAGCGGTAGAACTGTTGAGGGACTGCCTTCTTTATTAACCTGGCTGGTGGACCGCAGTCTTCCGTTTAATTTGAATTTTTATCGCGAGAATGATCTTTCTGTTTCAGATGAAGATATGAAGCTTGAAGAGCAAAAGATCATCACAGGCATATTGGCCGCCTTTCGCGTACTTGAAAAGAATTTGCCAACCAGAAGTGTACTTGGCAGTATTGTTGACCGTGCAAATTTGATCTCACCGCATACGCATACCTGCGATGTGGGTCGAAATTATCTGGTGTTCGATCAACATGGACAGATTGCGAAATGCCAAATGCAAATTCACAAACCGATCACAGATATGACAGTGAATGATCCATTAGCCGTTTTGCAAACAGACCAAACGGGTATCCAGAATTTATCTGTGGAAGAAAAGCAAGGGTGTAAAACCTGCGAATGGAAACATTGGTGCGCGGGGGGATGTCCGCTTGCGACGCATCGGGCTACAGGACGTTATGACGTGAAATCTCCAAATTGCAATATTTACAAAGCGCTCTATCCTGAAGCCTTGCGCTTGGAGGGCTTGCGATTATTGAAGTATAAAAATGACCCCGCTCTAGTGATGAAAATTTAAGATGTGAGGGTGCCCCGGTTTAATAGCGTGAGTGTTCTTTGATGATTGTGACTTGCCACCTGGGTTAAGAATGGAATAGACCACACCATCGGAAGATGGGCGCACTAGCAATATATCCTGTTCGGCGGGTCAAAGGTGGAAAACTATGCTTTGGTCATGTTACTTTTGTACCGTAGTGCTGACCGAATCGTAATTAAAGCCCATTCCCTCTGCGGGTATAATTCACGCAATGAATTCTCACCCGATAAATTTTCGAACTTATCTTCCTTCAACTCTTGCACTCGTGATCGTTGGCTGGGGCGGTATTGCCGCGCTGATCTTTTTCTCGCTGCCTTTTGTTTGGGCACGCTGGGGATTTTTTGTGCTTGGCATTATGGCGTTGACAGGCACCGCGCTGCCCGTTGTTTACTTTTTGCATCGTCGTTTTCCAACTGAACCCGCAGCAGAATCAAATGTCATCGTGCGTCAGGCTTTGTGGGTGGGTGTCTATGCAGCCACGCTCGCATGGCTGCAATTGGGAGGGCTCGTGACCCTCTATGTAATCCTTGGCCTCGCAGGCGGTTTGATCGCCACTGAGTATTTTATTCGTTTGCGCGAAAAAGCAAACCGCCAGCCCCCGGTGATCCTTGATGACAACCCTTCGTGACCTCCCCTCAGTAGAAGAATTATTACAAACAAAAAACGCCGCGGAATTGATCGCCCGCTTCGGCCGCCCGCTGACGTTAACTGCCATCCGTGAAACACTGGATAAAATACGAGCCCGCTTCTCTTCTGGACAGATAACTGTTCTGCCCTTACATGATCTGATCCTGGCCCAAACAGACTCTCTCCTCACTTCGTGGATCAAGCCGACTCTGCGCCCGGTCATCAACGCTACGGGTGTGATCCTGCACACCAACCTCGGACGTGCCCCATTAAGTGACGCAACCATCCGCGCCATGGATACTGTTTCCCGCGGATATTCCAACCTTGAGTATGATCTTGAAAAAGGCGTGCGCGGTTCGCGTTTGATCCATGCTGAATCCATTTTACAAAAATTGACCGGCGCTGAATCTGCGATGATCGTTAATAACAATGCTTCAGCAGTGCTGTTGGTTTTATCCGCATTGGCGAATCGCAAACGCGTGATTATCTCGCGCTCACAACTGGTTGAGATCGGCGGCGGATTTCGCATCCCGGATGTGATGAAACAATCCGGCGCAAAACTGCTTGAAGTAGGTACGACGAACAAAGTCCATTTGAAAGATTATGAAGAAGCATTACAAGATGGCGGCGCGTTGATCATGCGCGCGCATCCGTCAAATTTTAAGATCATTTGTTTTACTGAAGAGCCAGAATTAAAAGATGTTGTTGACCTTGCCCATCAATCAGGTGTATTCGTAATTGACGATCTTGGCTCCGGTGCTTTGTATGATACGGCCAAATATGGGCTGGCTCATGAACCAACTGTTCAAGAGTCCCTCGCAGCCGGCGTGGATGTGGTCTGCTTCTCTGGTGATAAATTGCTCGGCGGCCCGCAGGCGGGGATTATCATCGGCAGAAGAGACCTGATCGATAAGATCAAGAAACATCCGCTGGCGAGAGCTGTCCGCGCGGATAAGGCCTGCCTCGCTGGAATCTCCGCCACGCTTTTGCATTATCTCAAAGATGAAGCGGAGCGGGAAATCCCTGTCTTGAAGATGATGTCATATACGCCGAAGCAGATCAAAGGTCGGGTTGAAGCGTGGATTCGGGAGTTGGCACAAGGTGAGATCGTGGAAGGTGAGTCCACTGTGGGCGGGGGAAGTCTGCCCGGTGAATCCTTCCCCACATATTTATTGTCACTGACGGTTGAGTCGCCTGATAAATTTCTAAAAAGACTGCGCGCGCAAAATCCACCCATTGTTGCTCGCACTGCAAATGATAAAGTGCTGCTCGATCCGCGCACCGTATTACCTGAGCAGGAAGGTTCGCTGTTGGTTGGGTTGAAAAATGTATTCAATGATTTTTAGTAGAAATCATTTTTGACTAATGTAAAGGACACAAAGAGAAATACAAAGGAAACTTTCAGTTTTTTTGGTCGTTCTTTGCGCTCTTCGCGGTCAAGAAACTATGTAAGTGTAAGGTAGAGAAAAATCATATGCAGATGGAGATTAAATGAAATCAGAACTTGATGCCCTTATGCAAGCCAGAAATTTGGATGCGTTTATTGTTTTTGGAAATGCCGAACACAACCCGCCGATGACCTATCTCACCGGCGGCGGACATGTAAGCCACGCAACCTTGATCAAGAAACGCGGCGAACAAGCCGCTCTCTTTTCGGTGACATGGAACGTGACGAAGCCGCCAAAGACGTGGTGCGCAAGACCGCGGAGTTTCTCACCTCATGCAAAGTACGTGAGGATGAAGTCCTGTTGAATGAAGATAATTCTGCATTGACCGTTGGTGATGTGCATTCGAAGATTCGCTTGTGGGTGGCCGAGCATGGCGCCGAATTACCCTCAGGTTTTATTTTCGCGATCGGACGTGACGCGGGCGTGCCGCATTCCGCTGGCAACCCAACTGACCTGATGAAACTTGGGCAGACCATCGTCTTCGATATTTATCCTGCCGAAGCGGGCGGCGGATATTACTACGATTTCACGCGTACCTGGAGTTTGGGTTATGCCACACCTGAAGCACAGGAATTGTTCGATCAGGTCAAGGAAATCTACGATACATTAAATGATAATTTTGATCTGAATGTGCCTTTCAAAAATTATCAGCAAATGACCTGCGAATATTTTGAAGGCAAAGGCCACCAGACTCCGCTGCATACCAAAGCACCGATCGAGGGCTACGTCCACAGTTTGGGACATGGCGTGGGCTTGAATATCCACGAACGACCATTCAGCGGATTTAGCGTCGGCGATGATCAAAGACTCGCCCCAGGGGTAATTGTCACTTCCGAACCCGGATTGTATTATCCCGAAAAAGGTATGGGCTTCCGCATCGAAGATACACTTTGGGTCCGCCCCGATGGCCGCATGGAGATCCTCGCGGATTATCCCTACGATTTCGTTCTACCAATGAAGAATTGGAAAAAGAAATAAAAGATTTTATTTCGCAAATTTGCCATGCTTCATCTAAAATCTGTCACGGTACGTGAATTTCAAGAGCAGGATGCTGATTTATTTCCATTCAATCTGGAAGTGATCAAATCTCTGCGTGGAATGGAATTCTCAGCACCAGTCACATTTTTTGTGGGAGAGAATGGCTCGGGCAAATCCACCGTGCTTGAAACGCTGGCTTGCGCGATTGAGTCTATTACGGTGGGCAGTGAAAGCGTTAAGAAAGATAAGTCACTGGCGGCGGTGCGCAGGCTGGCTCAATATTTCCGCCTTGCGTGGCACAAGCGCACTCATAAAGGATTTTTCCTGCGCGCCGAAGATTTTTTTGGATACGCCAAACAAATGCGTCAGACTCAGGATGAGTTTCAGCAGGATTTAAACGATGTAAAGCATGAGTATAAAGACCGCTCGCAATATGCCGCCGCATTGGCAAGCCTGCCTTATAAAAATGAACTCTCTGCCATTCAACAGCGTTATGGTGATAAGCTCGATCAAAGTTCGCACGGTGAAAGTTTTATGGCCTTGTTTCAAGCGCGTTTTGTTCCCGGCGGATTATATCTACTCGATGAACCCGAAGCTGCGCTTTCTCCCATGCGCCAGTTGACTTTTATTTCCGCGCTCAAACAGATGGTCGAACAGAATTCGCAATTCATTATTGCCACACATTCACCGATCATTCTGGCCTTTCCAGATGCGGAGATCTTGAGTTTTGATCGCGGCGAAGTGAAACGGGTACAATATGACGAACTTGAGCACGTGAAATTAACGAAGGATTTTTTGAACAGTCCCAACTCTTTTTTAAGACATCTATGACTTGTTTTTATAACAAATAACTAATACTGATTACTAATAACTGGAATCCAATGACCGACTTAAAACCCGCCCGTATCCTTGCTGTTGAAACCTCTTGTGATGAAACTGCCTGCGCCATCATTGAAAATGGACGCGCGCTTTTATCTTCTGTTGTCGCGTCGCAAATGGAGATCCATGCGCGTTACGGCGGCGTGTTTCCCGAAGTGGCTTCGCGTCAGCATGTCTTGAGTATCATGCCGGTAGTGGAGCAGGCGCTCGCGCAGGCGCATCTTACCCTTAAAGATATTGATGCGCTGGCCGTCACACAAGGCCCCGGCCTCGCGGGCTCGCTGGTCGTTGGCATGAACATGGCCAAGGGGCTGGCGCTGGGCTCAGGGTTGCCGCTGGTGGGCGTCAATCATCTTGAAGGGCATTTATATTCGGCCTGGGTGCATGATGCCGGAGATGTCGTCCCTGCTGCGCCGCAATTCCCCTTGATGGCTTTGCTGGTATCTGGCGGACATAGCGAACTGAATCTCATGACCGATCATTTGACGTATCAACGGCTCGGATCAACTCTGGACGATGCGGCTGGTGAGGCCTTCGACAAAGTTGCCCGGCTGTTGGAGCTTGGCTACCCGGGCGGGCCGTCCATTCAGATCGCGGCTGAAGAGGGTGACCCGAATCGATTTAAATTTCCGCGCGCCTGGCTGGATGGCACATGGGACTTTTCATTTAGCGGATTGAAGACTTCTGTTATGTATGAAGTGCGTGAGCTGAAAAAGAAGAGCAATTCATTGCCTGTCTCTGATCTGGCGGCTTCCTTCCAAAAAGCGGTAGTGGATGTGCTTTTCAAGAAGACCATGAATGCAGCGCGAGAATTTGGCGCAAAGGAAATACTGGTCGCGGGCGGCGTCTCTGCCAATCGTTTGCTGCGCCAGACCTTCAGAGCGCAGACTGAATTCCCGGTTCACATTCCGCCCTTATCTTTATGCACCGATAACGCCGCCATGATCGCATCGGCGGGTTATCACCGCTACGCACTCGGCCATGTTTCAGAATTGAATCTTGATGTGCTGCCAACCTGGCCGTTATCACAAGTCGGCAGATAAATTCTTCATATTCCCCATTAAGCGCAAAGCGCGGACCGACTTGCCCAAGTCGATCCGCGCTTCACATTAGGAGAATGTATTGCTATTATAGATATGGCACTTAAGTTTTTCCTGAAGCTTGATTAAGAATTCGATAAGAGAATTGGTGCGTTTTTGGGCAGACTTCGGAAGTCTGCCTGGAGGCTTCACGATTAAAACGACTCATAAAAGACTTCCGAAGTCTTTTAGTGCCGCCAGTAACTCTGCCAGTGTGATCGGACCTTCACGCAGAATAACCGGTTTTTCTCCCGTGCAATCAACCAGCGTGGATGGGATTCCGCCGGGGGTTGTGCCGCCGTCTAAAATTAATGGGATGTGGCCATTGAGTTGATCGTATACATCCTGTGCGGTGGTGGGGCTTGGCTGGCCTGAGATGTTAGCAGAAGTGACCGCCATGGGGCCGGCGGCGCGGAGCAGGGCACGCGCATCTGGGTGGTCTGGAATACGGACTGCGACGGTGGGTGTGGCAGAAACTGCCAAAGGGAGAGTATGCTTTTTGGGGACGATGCAGGTTAGAGGTCCGGGCCAGAAGCGGGCGGCGAAACGGAGAGCCATGTTTGGGATATCGACTGCAATCTGATCGAGGTCGCTTAAGTCTCCGATCAAAATGGGAATGGCCTTTTCAATCGGACGGTTTTTCGCGGGGTAGATGTTTTCGATGGCGTTTTGATTGAAGACCAGTGCGCCGAGGCCGTAAACGGTATCGGTAGGGAAGGCGATGATGCCGCTGCTTTGGAGAATGCCAAGCGCGTGTTCTATCTCTACCGCGGGGATGATTTTAGTTTCCATCTTTTATAATTTCCTGGAGAAAGATTTTCACCACATCGGGGTCGAAATGTTTTCCAGATTCGGATTTAATATATTCGATGACTTTTTCTTTGGTCCATGCTTTGCGATAGGGGCGGTCGTAGGAAAGCGCATCATAGACATCAATGACGGCGAAGATGCGCGCTTCGAGCGGAATGTCGTTTCCTTTGGTGCCGTGCGGATAGCCGGTGCCGTCCCATTTTTCATGGTGGTAAGTGGGAATGGTGAGTGCCGGACGCAGATATTCAATGGGGTAGAGCAGGTTGTAGGCGATCTGTGTGTGCGTGCGCATGGTTGCCATTTCGGCATCTGTTAATGGGCCCGGTTTGTGCAGGATCACATCGGGGATGCCAAGTTTGCCAATGTCGTGCAGCAAAGCGCCTCTGTGGATCTGGATCAATTGTTCTTCGCTAAAGCCCATTTTGATGGCGATGCGAGTCGTGAAGTCTGTGACGCGCTGGGTGTGACCTTCTGTTTCGTGATCGCGGATCTCAAGTGCGTGTGACCATCCTTCGAGAGTGGTCTCATAGGCGTCTTTAATATCCCGGTTGGATTTTCGAAGAGTGCGGACTAGCGCATCATTTTTTTGCTGCGTTTGTTCAAGTTGATGTGCTATCGCCCAGGTCATGATGGCAAGGCTGAACAATGCGATGATGGCAGTTAGGTTGTATTCCCAGATATAGCCTTCGAGAATACTGGATATGGTGTATGCAATTGCGGTAAGCAGGGCGAAGAAAATTGAACTGGATGGTTTGATGACAAAACTGGAAATGCCGATGGGCAGGGCAAAGACTACCATCAGATATTCCATGAACTTTGTCTCGCTTCCCAGAACGGCGGCGAGAATTGAAAAGAGGACTGCACTATACGCGGTGAGGGTTACATATCCCTTTTGATTTAATTTCCAAAAGAGAAGCAGGGGGATGAATGTGACGATATCCTGGATCAGGTAGAGGTCATATTCGGGGATTTTATATACAGCAATAACATATATGTTGTTAATGAGTATGTATACAACGATCCCAAAGAGCAGCATGATATAGAGCGCAAGTATTTTTCCTTTGCGTTCTACATCAGGATCGGTGGTTTGGATATTCACCATTCCGGCGAAGTGATCCCACCATTTTTTTGGGTGTTGATTTGGAGTTTCCATCATACGTGCAACTTTGCCTGCAATTGAATAAATATATCGTACTTATCGGATTATTTCACTGTCCGGTTTACTATGAATGAAATTGGATCTGTACCAGACGGTCGTGTCCGGCAAGGTCTTGATGTAAATGGATGGCGACATTGGAAAATGAGTCGTAGGCCAGGCTGAGGACGTGCACACCGATGGTGGCTTCAGTTTCAAGCAGGATCATTCCGTGCGGGGCAAGCCAATCGGGTGCGAGTTTGAAGAGTCTGCGGTAGGCGTTGAGTCCGTCTGTGCCGCCATCGAGGGCGAGGGTGGGTTCGCGGCCAAAGATGGGGAGCTGATGCAATGTGCCGGTCGGGATGTAGGGCGGGTTGGAGCAAATAAGATCAAATGAGGAATGAGGAATGATGAAGGAGGAAGGAGGAAGCAGGTCACATTCCATAAATTCGATTTTATCCTGCACGTTGAATTTTTCGGCGTTGTGTTTTGCCACTTGCAATGCGGCAGGTGAAATATCTGTGGCGAGGATGTGCGCATCTGGAATTTGCAGGGCGAGGGTGATCGCGATCGCGCCGGAGCCTGTGCCGATGTCTGCGATGGTTCTTTTTTCGGGATGGGTGCGCAGCCAGTCTATTGCATTTTCAACAAGCATTTCTGTTTCAGGGCGCGGGATGAGCACATCTTTGGTGATGTCAAATTCGAGGCCGAAGAAATCCCAGTGGCCGAGGATGTATGGCAGGGGAGTGCCTGCCTGGTATTCGTCGAATGTTTGGGTTGTTGATTCAATTTGCGGCGGGGTGAGATGCGCATCCAAATGGGCGAGCAGCCACGTGCGTGGATGTCCCAGCACGTGGGCGAGGATGAGCTGCGCGTCCAGTTCTGTGGAATCGTTTTTTAAGTTTTGAATTGAGTTGTTTGAGCAGTTCTCCGGCGTTCATTTTTTTTCTTTGATTGCGAGCAGGGAGAGATACTCAAAGACGATGTTTGAGGCGAGGATGGCGGTGATGTCGGCGTGGTCGAAGGGCGGCGAGACTTCGACGAGGTCGAAGCCGATCAGGTCGAGGCCGTGCAATCCGCGGACGAGTTGCAGCAGTTGATAACTGGAAAGTCCGCCGACTTCGGGTGTGCCTGTGCCGGGAGCGTAGGCGGGGTCTGCCGAGTCAATATCCACGGTGACGTAGACCGGACCTGTCATGCGCTCATGTACTTCCTTGAGAATTTCCTTTACGCCTTTTTCCATCACTTCGTGAATAGTAACGGTCCGCGCGCCAAGTTCTTTGGCTTCGGCATAATCGTTCGCGCCGCTCAGCGGTCCGCGGATGCCGATCTGCATGTATTCGTCTTTGCGGATCAGTCCTTCCTGTAATGCGTAACGGAAGGGTGTGCCGTGGCTGTAGGGGACGGCGTCAAATTCTGATTCCCATGTGTCAATGTGCGCATCAATGTGGACGAGGGAAACGGGGCCGTGTTTTTTTGCATGGGCACGCAGCAGCGGCAGCGCGATGGAATGATCGCCGCCGAGGGTTATAAGTTTGGTTCCGGTCTCAATAATTTCACCAGCCATTTTTGTGATGGCGGCCATGGTGTGTTCAATGGAAGTGGGGATGACGGAAACGTCGCCGTAATCTACAACATTGAGTTCCTTCAAGGGAGTGACATTCAGTGTGGAATTATGTCCCCAAAGCAGAAGCGACATTTCGCGGATCTTTCTTGGCCCGAAGCGGATTCCGCTCCGATAAGAGACGGCGCTATCGTAGGGGACGCCCATGATGGCCGCATCTATATTTTTTAATTCGCGTGTGACGGGCAAACGCATAAATGATGGAATACCCATAAAAGGTTGGAGTCCGGCGCCGAATGCAGGGTTGTCGTTCATGATTTTCTCCTGATGGTTATTTAGCGTAGGGAAAAAAATTTTTTTAAAGATTTACCCCGGAGGAAGGCGGCTCACCCCAGGTTTTGGGGGGGTTTCTTTCAAGGGGCCCTTCTTCCTCCCTTTTTTTTGTTTTTTGTGTTTTTTAAAAAAAAAACCATATGGACAAGAATTTTTTAAAAGTTTCCCGAGGGAGGGGGATGGGCCCGTTATTTACATTAAATAATTACCACAGAGGCCAGAGAGAATCTGGAGATTCGGTAAAAAATCTCTGTGTCCTCAATGATCTCTGTGGCGATAATGGATACTACGTTCTTTTTATTCGTCGTCATCCATGCCCGTGGAAGCCAGTTTTTCGGCTTCATCCTGGGTGGAGAGTTGGTCGATGAATTGATCGATCGAGCCGTCCATGACTGAGGGCAGGTTATAGCTTGAATATCCGATGCGATGATCGGTCACGCGGCTTTGCGGATAATTATATGTGCGGATCTTCTCCGAGCGGTCACCCGAGCCGACTTGTGAGCGGCGGTCTGCTTCGAGTTCGGCACGGCGTTTTTGTTCTTCGATCTCATACAAACGCGCGCGCAAAATGCTCAAGGCGCGTAATTTATTTTGCAATTGCGAGCGTTCATCCTGACAGGTGACGATCATGCCGGTGGGTTTGTGATACAAACGCACGGCCGTGGAGTTCTTCTGCACGTTCTGTCCGCCGGCGCCTGAGGAGCGATAGACTTCGATAATGATATCGGTTTCAGGAATGTCCACTTCCACATCGTCCACTTCAGCCAGCACGGTGACTGTGGCTGTGGAAGTATGGATGCGTCCCTGAGATTCGGTGGCCGGCACACGCTGCACACGATGCACGCCCGATTCATATTTCAATCGGGAATACGCACCCTTGCCTTTCACTTCAAAGATCACTTCTTTAAAGCCGCCAACACCAATGGCGCTTTCAGACATGAGTTCAACCTTCCAACGATTGCCTTCCACGTAGCGTGTATACATGCGGAAAAGGTCCGCCGCAAAAATGGCGGCTTCGTCACCGCCGGCGCCGGCGCGGATTTCAAAGATGACGTTTCTGTCATCGCGCGGATCCTTCGGCACAAGCAGACTCTTAATTTCCTTTTCCAATACTTCGATCTTTGGATCAAGGTCTTCAATATCCGCTTTGGCCAGCGCGATCATTTCTGAATCATTTTCTGAAATAATGAGAGCTTTGGCCTCATCGCGGCTTTTCATGGCCTGACGATATTCACGCGCCTTCATGATGAGCGGCTCAAGGTCCACGCGCTCCTTGTTGACTTCGCCGGCGCGTTGATAGTTAATGGTCACATCGAGCAATTCCTCGCCCAGTTGTTCGTAGCGTTCTTCGATTGCTTGTAATTTGTCGAGCATGGTTTATCCGTTTTTCTATAATAAAAATATGCGAAAGAAAACGCGGCTTAAAGCCGCGCGGGCGAAATTATACCAACAGAAACTACGCTAGTAATTTGCGACTGAGGAGAGCACCATGGATAGGATCAAAATGAGCGCAAAGATCGCAAAGATGATCTGCGCTGTGCGGTTCTGGGTGGTTTCAGGGGACTTGGTTTGTTTCTTGTTTTTTGAGGATTTTCCAGGCATGTTTATACTCACTTAATGATATGGTTGTAAAAGGCTTGCGACATCACCTTTTCAAGTTCTTCAATTGTAACAGGCTTCATCACGTATCCGTCTGCGCCGAGCTGCATGGCTTTATCCACCATGACGTCTGCGGCTTCAGAGGAAAGCATGATGACCGGCAGGTCCTTCCACTCTTTGCGGCGGCGCAAAAACTCAAGCATATCCAATCCGCTGACTTCCGGCATGTTGATATCCAGTACCATCAAATCGGGGCGCCCGCCGGCCAGCAAAGCCTGCGCCGCCAAACGCGGATTAAAAAAATACCTAGTTTCACATTCCAGCAGTTTGAGCATCAAACTAACCGCCCGCCCCATTTCTTCATCATCATCAACGATCCAGATTGTTTTCATTCCAGATGTGCCTTCACACTTTCCGCCGCACTCCCGCTCATACCTTTGACTGCGGCTAATTCTTCAAGAGATGCTTCTTTAATCTTATCCATGGAACCGAAATGTTTCAAGAGCGCTTTTCTGCGTGTTGGCCCAATACCGGGGACGGAATCCAACTGCGAGGCCAGTCCCTGTTTTGATCTTCGGGCGCGGTGCGCGGTGATGCCATAACGATGCGCTTCGTCGCGGATGCTTTGCACCAGATACAGTCCCTGCGAATGGCGGGGGAGCAGTAACGGCACACTATTATGCGGGAAGAAAATTTCCTCCTCCTGCTTGGCGACGCCCACCACCGGCACTTTATCGAACAGGTCAAATTCTTCGAGGACTTTGACCACACGTCCCAGCTGACCTTTGCCGCCGTCGATAATGATCAGATCAGGCAGGAAGGAAAAAGACGCATCAGGCTTCGACCCCGGGCCTGCTTCTGTCTCCTGAGCAGCCCGCCACCTTTTGAATCTACGCGTGAGCATTTCCTCCATCGACGCAAAATCATCGGGTGCGCCGATGCTGGTGCTGTCAATGTTGAACTTGCGATACAGGTTCTTGGCAGGCGTGCCCTGCTCAAAGACGATCATCGCGCCCACAGTCGCCACGCCCTGTGTGTGACTGACATCATAACATTCAATCCGGTTAGGCGGCGCTGATAGTTTCAATGCAGACTGTAACTCGCCGAGTGCCTGTTCCTGCTTGTGGGCATCGGCCTGCCATTGGGCGCGCAAAGCCTGCAAAGTTTCAGATGCGTTCTCAGCAGCCATTTCTACCAGGTCATGCGGCTGTCCATCCTTCGGCACCATCAATTCCACTTTCTGTCCGCCGCGCTTGGATCTGAGCCACTGCCCGATGATCTTCGCTTCCTCCACTTGTATTTCTTCAGGGATCATCACCTGCTCGGGAATATTCGCGGCCTCAGTGTAAAACTGTTTGACGAACTCGGTCATCACTTCCTGATTGTCGGTATCTTCGGTGCCTTCAAGAATAAAATATTCGCGCCCGATCAACTTCCCGCCGCGGATGAAGAAGATCTGCACACAGGCTTCACCGTCAGAGCGGGCCATTGCCAGCACGTCCGAGTCTTTGTAATCGGTGGCGAAAACGATCTTCTGTCTTTCAATGATCGAGCTGACTGCTTTCAATTGATCGCGGACTGCTGCCGCCTTTTCGAAACGCATTTCTTCAGAGGCCTTTAGCATCTCAGCTTCGAGGCGCGAAACGATCTCTTCACTGTGTCCGCCGAGAAACTCCATAAAGTCGGAGATCATTTGGCGGTATCCTGCCTGGTCGATGGCTCCGATACAGGGGGCCGTACACAGCTTGATGTCAAAGTAAAGACACGCGCGTTTGTCGAGTCCGGTAATTTCACGGTCACAGGTCAGGTAGGGGAAGATGCGGCGCAGCGCTTCCAAAGTCTGATAGACCGCCCAGGCCGATGTGTATGGACCAAAATAACGCGAGCCGTCCTCGTCCATTTGGCGGGTGACGGTCACTCTGGGAAACGGCTCGTTCCAGTGGACTTTGATATACGGGTAACGCTTGTCGTCCTTGAGGCGGATGTTGTATTTGGGGCGATGCTTCTTGATAAGGTTCATCTCAAGAATTAACGCCTCAAGCTCCGAGCCGACCACGATCCATTCGATATCCACAATATCACGCACCAGGCGGCGTGTCTTCGCATCGTGACTCGAATCCGAGTGGAAATAAGAGCGCACGCGATTCTTCAAGCTGATGGCCTTGCCGACGTAAATGATCGTCCCTTCGGCATTGCGATAGATATAACAGCCCGGCTTGGCAGGTAGCGTGGCAAGAATGCCCTGTAGTTTCTCAGAGATGTTCATCGGCGGCTATTATAAATTAGAAAACTGCAGGAATAATTTACAGCAGGCAACCAAAATAACCTGCTCCCAATTTCCTGTTGACTTTTATAATTCTGACTTTTTTAATAAAAATTCAAGGGGGAATGCGTTCTTGTATTGATCACAGGTGTTTTGATGATCCTGGGGCCAACCGCCGGAGATATGTTTAGCGAGATTAATCAAAGCCTTCAAACGGCGCTGTAATCAGGCGTTATGCCCCCAATGTCCTGTTTGACTTTTTTTATTTTGAATTTACAATGTATTTAAACCAATCTTAAAGGAGATATCTATAATGGAACCCTCGTACTCAAATAATCCTGTATCAAACCAACCTGTCAAATCCGGTGGTGGAAATGAAAAGATCATGGCAATCGCTTCGCTTGTATTGGGAGTGATTAATTTATGCGCGTGGTTTTTACCGATCTGCGGCATTCCCCTTGCTTTCGTGGGGCTTGTTCTTGGCGTTATGGGATTGAAGGACCCGTCTCAAAAAACATTAGCCATCATCGGTATTGCATTGTGCGGGCTTAGCCTGCTGCTGGGCTGCGGAAATGCCGCCTACGGTGCATACATTGGGTATACTCAGGGGCTTCAGGGTTTTGCTCCGTAAATTATTAATTTCTGCCAATAAAAATACATCCCGCTTGTACAAGCGGGATGTATTTTTATAATAGAACCCTTGCATAAGTCCATTTTTTACCACAAAGGTACAAAGTCTCGAAGACTCAAAGGAAAAACTTACTTAGTGACTTAGTGTCTTTGTGACTTTGTGGTCTACAACGCTTTACTTATGCAAGAGGTCAAATCTATTTACTTGCCTGGCACCGCAGGCGGTGGGATGCGATGTATGCCCGGCAGGAGCGGCATTTCGGCCATGTAATAGGCATGTTCGTAGGCGGTGGTGGCGCCGCCTTCGCCAAGTACCGGTTCGATCAGTTCATTCCCGTTAGAGTCTACCCCGGAAACTATTTGGTTGGAGAGTATTATTATTTCCGCAATGACCGGCTGCATATCAGCGCCAAAGGGCATCTCTTGCAGCTGCAAGGCTTTTTCAAGCAATTGCTCAGACCAGCCCGTCATATTCTCTCCGCAAATAACCACATGCGCGCTATGAATTTTTATACTTTCGGTGGCATCAGCAGATTGCGCCGCAAAGTTTGCGTGTGAGATTGTCTGTTTAATATAGCCCTGATCTGCGTATCCCGGTTGACCGTTATGGAGCAGACCAAATCCATCGCTGGAATCGTCAATCATGCCATTCTCATTCCAATCGCGATACAGGTCTTTGTTCGCACTTCCTGCGATCAGGTTGATGATCTCTTCATTCCGGCTGCGAAAAAGTTTTTCATCATTGTTTATAAATGCATTTTGTAATTCATCGGTGGTTCCGTATAACGTATCCACTGAACCCCATAGTCCTTGAATCAGAGCGATGCCTTCCGGTGCGTCGTGAAATGACACAAGCAAGTGCCGTACATGGATTAATGCAAGCGGAGGAAATATGGAGGATGCCGCAACCTCGCCTGAAGATTCATCAGGGTTGGGATCATTATCCGGTTCAACCGTAACTTCAAGTTGGTCAAAAAACGCCAGAATATTTTCCTGATTTGGATCAGTAAAGATCAACTGTCCCTGATTATTTTTGTCGATTTCGATAACACCGACATTGCGGCGTCTCTCTCCGCCTTGCGCGAGATACCATACTTCGTAATGCGTGCCGGCTTTTGGCGCAGGAAGATCAGAGATCATAATGGTTGCTTTATCCATCAATCCATTTTGATCGAGATATGAAACGCGGCCGACAGGCTGATTATTATTTAATGCGGGTGAGATCCAGAAGCGGAACGCGGCGAAGCCCAATATACTTAAAACCAGTGCGCCAATTCCGATCCCGATCCATGATAGCTGTCCTGTTTGTTTTGCTTTGGAATTGTTCTTTTGTGATAGTTTTGCCAGATTTGAGGTATGTGCAGATATTGTCTGCCCGTTGAATACTGCAATAAATTCATCGGCCATTTCTTTTGCAGATGAATAACGGACTTTGGAGTCTTTTGCAAGTGCTCGGTTGATAATCGCTTGCAGGTCAGATGAAATCCCGGAAATGGGCGGCGGGGGATCGTTTAGGTGTTTCATCAAGATGCCGAAGGATGATTCCGCTTCAAAGGGCACGGTGCCGGCCAGCATTTCGTAGAGCATCACACCCAGCGAGTAGATATCTGTTTTGGCATCCACTTTATCGCCGCGAGCCTGTTCGGGACTCATATAGGATGGCGTGCCGGAGACGGTCCCTGTTGAGGTTTGGATGGATGAATCAAGAAGGCGAACCAGCCCAAAGTCAGTCAGAATCGGTTCCACATCCGCTGGTAAAGGTTGATCGGGGTTGACAGGTCCGCTTGCTGAACGCAGCAGCACATTGGCGGGTTTTATATCCCGATGAATAATATTTTGTTGATGGGCGTAATCAATGGCAGATGCGAGCAAAGATAGAATGTGGGCAATGGTATTTAGGGGGAGTTTTTCTTCACGTTTGTGCAGGGCTTTTAAATAATTTCCAAGCGATGCGCCTGATACCAATTCCATGATCAGACAGGGCTGCCCGTCCACCAGTTCATAATCGAATACCTGAATGATATTTGGGTGACGAAGCCCCGCAACAACCTGCGCTTCACGTTCAAAGCGGATATGGTTTTCCGGGTCAGAGTCTACATGGTCGCGCATAATTTTTACGGCAACTTTGCGATTAAGCGTTGTATGCTCGCCGAGATAGACTTCGGCCATGCCGCCGCGCGCGATCAACTCGCCGATTTTGACTTTTCCCAGAGTTTTTCCATTCCAATTTGACATTTGCAAATTATACCCGATAGTATAATGCAACGAATTGCAAGGAGACTTTAATGACAATCATGCTTGAAGAAATATTGCGCGAATATATGCATGTACGTGGTATGACACTTGCCACCGCTGAATCATGCACCGGCGGCTTGGTTTCAGATCGGATCACAAATGTTTCAGGCTCTTCAGAGTTCTTTCCGGGCGGTGTGGTGGCTTATGCTTATGAGGCAAAGGTTAAGCTGCTCGGTGTTTCATGGGATACGCTCAACGCGCATGGCGCTGTGAGTAAGGAAACTGTGCTGGAAATGGCGCGTGGCGCGCGTAAATTACTCGGCACGGATATTGGCGTATCTGTGAGCGGGATCGCAGGCCCATCTGGTGGCACGCCGGATAAGCCTGTTGGCTCCACCTGGCTGGGACTGGCTACCAATACTGGGGAATGGGCGCGTCACTTTATTTGGGAGGGTGACCGCGTATACAATAAACATCATTCGTCCGAGGCTGCGCTTCAATTTGTTATTGATTATCTTGAGGGGAAACTTGCATGAACACGGTTATTATCATTTCAGCCAATGCCGAATGGCGTGTGGTGAAGGAACTGTATCCAACTCTTGAAATTCAAGTTTCACCCTATGGTGAATTTGCAGAAATAACATTGAACGTTCAACGGGTAACATTGTTTCATGGCGGATGGGGAAAAATTTCTGCGGCGGCCACTGCGCAATATGTGATCGATCATTTCAACCCTGATCTCCTGGTGAATTTGGGAACCTGCGGCGGATTTACAGGCCGCATTGAAACCGGGACGATCATTCTCGTTGAGCGGACTTTGGTCTACGACATCATTGAGCAGATGGGAGACGGTGCAGAGGCGGTTGAATACTATGCAACGGATATTGATCTCTCGTGGATCAATCATGAGCAATTGCCTGCTGTCCGTGGCCTTTTGGTTTCGGCTGATCGTGACATTATCGTGGAAGATATCCCCATGCTGATCGAAAAATATGACGCCGTTGCCGCTGATTGGGAATCGGGGGCAATTGCATGGGTGGCGCAAAAAAATAATACGCGCGTATTAATTTTGCGCGCGGTAAGTGATCTGGTGGGTGGTGACGGGGGAGAAGCCTATGGAAATCTCGAATTATTCCATGAGCGGACAAAGACCGTGATGCGTGAATTATTCCGTCAGTTGCCTGAGTGGTTGAATCAAATTAAATAAATTTTAGAGGGGCGGGATTCTCCCGCCCCTCTAAAAAATTACTCCACAGGATTTAATACGCGCCCGATAAATAATATCTGCCCATTGACCGTGTCGCGGATCACGAAAATGAAGGGGCGGTCAATTTGTAATAAGACATCATATCTTGGTGCGCTTCTGCCTTCCATGATGACGGCAGTTGCGGCGGCAGCTTCTGTGCCTTCCTCATTCACGGCCACGAAGGCTTTGTGAATGACATTGCCGATGTATAACTCTTTGTTGCCGGTCATGCCAGAGAAATCGGCGCGGGCGCTGTCAAAGGCGTCGCTTATGCCCAATTGTTTGAGCGCGTCTGATACGCCAAAGTCTTTGCTGAATTCAAATTTTGGCATTCCGAGCGCAATCGAAACAGGCTGCATTTCATTCAGGGTTTCATTCAGGGTTTCCTGATTGAAGGCAGCCTCAAAGGCTTCAAAATTTCCGGCATCAGGGATGAAAATATCCATGGCGGCGGTTTCACCGGCATAGGCGAGTTCCACAGCTTGATAGCCCTGTCCTTGCATATATGGGACGCCGGACATTTCTTTTTGCATCATTTTTGCAGTGACTTCCGAGCCGTCTGTTAAATAGAAGGGCATATCGTTGGTTAAGTTCGCGTCAAATTAGGTCAGCCAGTCTGCTTTGAAATAAATGGCGTTGACCAGCACCATGCGCGTGTCTGTGCCGACTGAATCCTTTGGAAGCAGGTCGTTGATCCTGTCTTCGGTTTGGCCGCTGACCCAGTTATTAATGGTCATACGCGCAGATTCTGCTTGATTAATAAAATCTGCAAGATGGATTCCCGCGCCATAATTGACCGCGATGACATCCAGAAAATCTGTTTGGAAGGGGGTGGTCTGTTCGGCCCAGACAGCATTCGCAATCTTGAGTTTTAACGGTTCCTGTGTCTGATCCATTTGAATGGATTCTTTTTGCAGCGCGAGATCAAGCATATTCAATGCCGGATGCAATTGTTCCTGCGGCGCGAAGTGTAAAACCTGTGCCATTTGAGATTCGGTTTCGCCGCGTGCGCCGGCATACGTCATTGCCAGAGCGAGGGAAATGCTATACGGAGACAGGATCAAGTTTCCGCTTTCGGAGTGAAGCGCGTTATAAATATCCAGCGCGAAGGCGTTATTCCCATCCACGAGTGTGATGAGATCGTCTCCGGCAATTGTCAGATTTGTTTTGCGGCTTTTGTTTGATTCGGCCATATTCAACGATGCCGAAGGTGAACAGGCGCCGAGCATCATGCTGAATGTGATGACAGATGTAAATAATTTGAATGCGGGTGATTTCATAATTTTCTCCTATGATTGAGACGATCCCATTCGATTTAAGTTCCCGTAAATTTAAAGATTCAGTTCCATCGAAATGTTATCCATGCTTTCCTGATAGCTGGGAATTGGATAAAAACCCAGCTGCGTATAAAAACGAACGGCTCGTTCCTGCTGTTCTCCGGTTTGCAAACGTACTTTTTCATAGCCTTGTGTACGCGCGAAATTCAATAAATGCATCACCACTTGATAACCGATCTTTTGCCCGTGATATTCTTCGAGCAGCCAGATGCGTTTTAGCTCGGCGATTTTCTCTTCAAGTTTTTTTATTCCGCCTGTGCCGATTAATTGATCGTCATCCATTACAACCAAAAGCAATCCGCGATTTTTTACGTAAGCTTGCTCGAAATGATCCATGTCACGCAGTTCGCCTTCTTCTTCAAGAATATCATAAAACTCCTGTACCGTTTTTTCCGGCACAAAGATGCGCTGCGCAACGGCAGAGATCAGATACTTGGCTTCTGTGATTTGGTGCGGTTGAATGGGGAGGATATTGATCATGTCTGTATTTTACTATTTTCATTGAGCGTTATAATTCTTTTTCGCCGCCCAAACTCTTATGACAAACACACCCGAATCACAGGAAATTCAAAAACATAATTTTCGTTACGTGCAAATTGATGCCGTTGGCGTCAGCATTTCAAATGTCGCCGCGCCTTTCCTTCCGGTTTTTCTTACCCGTCTCGGTGCAAGCAATTTTCAAGTAGGTTTGCTTACATCCATGCCGGGCATTACCGGCTTGATCCTTGCGCTTGTCGTTGGACGATTTTTACAAACGCGTAAAAATATTGTGCCGTGGTACAGCCTTTCGCGTCTGCTGGTCATCTCGTGTTATGCATTGACCGGTTTGCTCACATTCATCCTTTCCAAAGAGTACGCAGTGATTGCCACGCTTGCTATTTGGGCTTTCGCTACACTTCCGCAAACCGCGCTGGCCGTTGCCTTCTCGGTAGTAATGAACGCAGTTGCAGGCCCGGAAGGACGCTATGCCTTGCTCAGCCGCCGCTGGGCGATCTTCGGGTTGACCAGTGTGGTGATGACTTTTTTCGTCACGCGCATGATCGACCTGATTGAATTCCCGCGTAATTATGAAATGATGTTTTTCGGATTATCCATTGGCGGATTGATCAGCTATTATTTTTCAAAGCAGATTAAACTCCCGGATCAGACTCCGCCCATGCTTGCTCCATCCTCATCGGCATTTGATTCAGTCCGAAATTATTTCTCCCTAATTCGCCGCGAACCAGCTTTTGTTTCCTTCGCTACAAAAAAATTCGTTTACTATTCCGCCATTACGTTAAGTGCGCCCATTATGCCCTTGTTTCTTGTCCGTGAAGTGAAAGCGACCGACTCGCAGATCGGCACGATCACCATGGCGATGACGATTGTCATGCTCGCAGGATACTTTCTCTGGCCCTGGTCATCCCGCAAATACGGCGGACGCTTCGTGCTGCTTGCCACCACCTTCGGCATGATCTTCTATCCCGCGCTGACTGCCGCCACTCCGCAAGTGCCGCTCATCATTCTTTACGCCGCCATTGCGGGACTCTTCCAGGCGGGGCTTGATCTGGTCTTCTTCGATGAATTGATGAAAACAGTTCCACCGGAATATGGCGCGACCTTCGTCTCGTTGGCACAGTCCATGCAATATCTTTCGGCCATTGCCGCCCCGTTGATCGGCACCTGGCTCGCGGATCATATCGGTCTCGGCGGCGCATTGTGGGTGAGCTCCGGTCTGAGGTTGTTTGGTTTTTTGCTATTCCTGATCCCAGACCGAAGAAAAGCGACGGTATAAAGATCAACCGCCGCTTTTCTTACGATAACTTATAGGATAATCTCGAAGACACAAATTGATTTATACCGACTTGCTTTTGCAAGAGATCTACTGTCTGACTACATTCCAGGTCATGGTGACAATTTCAGGTGTGACGCTAATGGATTGCAGTGTGCTATTTTCATTCCTTTGCCCGATCTTTGACAGACGGTTTGCAATGGTTTGATTCCAATTGTCCACGCGGGCCTGATCGAGGGGAGTGTTGTCAATTTGAGCATCTGAAACCGACGCAATTAATTGACCGTTGCTCACACTTAAATCAAGGCGAAAACTTAATGCATCTGTTTTGCTTGCGTCATTCAACCGTTGACGAGTTCCGATGACCGATACATATCCTGATTGAAGAGTAACCTGTAAATCCTGTACCAGCGGATCCGCGATCGCGGCGCTGATCGCTTCCTGTAATTCCTGCTGGGTGATGGTTGTCTCCACGGTGAACGAGCCGTCATTGTTGCGTGAAATATTGCTTTGCAGGCGCTGGTCAGAAATAAAAATATAACCAGTAAAACGGACAGTGTTTTTGAAATTTTATGCATCATATTCTCCAGTTTGATTTTTTAGTGATTATAAAATCGG
Organism: Candidatus Villigracilis proximus; assembly: GCF_016717045.1. Lineage (NCBI taxonomy): Bacteria > Bacillati > Chloroflexota > Anaerolineae > Anaerolineales > Candidatus Villigracilaceae > Candidatus Villigracilis > Candidatus Villigracilis proximus. The sequence goes on from NZ_JADJUO010000025.1 coordinate 48,462, forward strand.
ACGATGTATGATTTGTTATTGCGATGTAAAATTTACGTAAATCTTGCCGTATAATTTGATGACCATCTTATATTCGGGGAAACCGCAAATGAAATTTGACCCGCAAAAACATCACCGCCGATCGATTCGCTTGAAGGACTATGATTATTCCCAGGCTGGGGCTTATTACGTCACGATCAATGTACAGAATCGGGAATGTCTTTTTGGAAAAATTGTCAATTACGAAATGGAATTAAACGATGCAGGGAAGATGATCGAAGGACAATGGAATGCCCTGCTCGAAAGATTTTCCAATGTTGAATTGGATGTATATCAAACCATGCCCAATCATTTCCACGGGATTATTGTCGTAGGGGCGGCCTTTATGGCCGCCCTTGACTCCGAAAATAAGGCAGGCACGAGGCCTGCCCCTACATTGGGTGACATCGTTGGGGCGTTCAAATCCATTACCACCCATGAATACATCCTCGGTGTGGATAATAAAAATTGGACGCGATTCTATAAGCGTCTTTGGTAAAGAAATTATTATGAGCACATTGTCCGTGATGAAGCCGATTTGGAACGCATCCGCGATTACATTCAATCCAATCCTGCTGATTGGGATGAGGATGAAGAAAACCCGAAATTTAAAAAAATATGATCACGTAGGGGCGGCCTTTATGGCTGCCCTCTTTATGACCGCCCTTGATATGAACATCTCCGAAAACAAGAGACAGGCACAGGGGGCAGAAAATAAGGGGAAGAAAATCAGGAATAGGGCAAGGGGCAGGCACAAGGCCTGCCCCTACGTGTAAAACAAAATCGGATGTCATCTCGACATCCGATTTTTTGGTTTATTTTCCTAATCTTGCTCGTTCTTCCACCGAAACGATCTCTTCCAACTTCTTGAACAGCGGACCAGGTTGATTCAACTTTGCACCTGGTTTCAATTCGCTTGGTTTCCACTGTAAGCCTTCTACAGGTTTATATCTCAACACCGTATGCTCGCCGAGCGAGTCTTTGACCGTCTCGGTGTATTGCTCGCCGAAGAGTGGAGTTTCGTAATTGAAGAAGCCGTGCAATTTTTCGCAGGTGAACGGCAGGAACGGAGCGAACATCACCTTAAGCGAATCAATGGCTTTGAGCGCAGTGTAAATGGTTTTCGATGCGCCGTCCTTGTCCACTTTGATGGCGGACCACGGCGCGTTGACATCGAGATACTGATTGACCACCGTGGCGAGTTTCATGGCTTCACCTAACGCAGATCGCAGACGCACCGCATCGAGTTCCGCGCCTACAGTGTTGAATCCATTTTCAATGGTGGCAAGCAGTTCCAGGTCCGCGGGGCGTAGGGGCGGCGGCTCGTCCCCGCCCGTTTCAAATGAAGGCACTTGCCCATCCCAGTTCTTATAACAAAACGCCAGTACACGATCGCGAGGTTGCCCACGTCGCCCACCAGTTCGTTATTATTGCGCGCCACAAACTCTTTCCAATCCCAATCGCTGTCCTTGCTTTCGGGCATGTTGACGGTCAGGTAATAGCGGATCGCATCAGGGTCAAAACGGGTCAACGCATCACGTCCCCAGACCGCCCATCCGCGTGAACCGCTGATCTTCTTGCCTTCGAGATTCATAAATTGATTGGCGGGCACATCATACGGCAGGATCAACTTTCCGCCTTCTTCTTCGGGTGCAAAGAATTCCATGAACGTGCTGCCGACGCCCATCAACTCGGCAGGCCACAACGAAGTATGGAAGAAAATATTATCCTTGCCAATAAAGTGGAATTGTTTCGCCTGTGGATTGATCCACCACTCACGCCACGCATCTTTCTGACCCGATACCTGACTCCACTCAATTGGAGCGGAGAGGTACCCGATGACTGCCTCGAACCACACATAGAGTTTTTTCGTTTCCCAACCCGCCTCGCTG